>JAZRBT010000132.1:0-7759 GCA_045635245.1 Candidatus Coprenecus sp. | reverse complement strand
AACGCTTTTGCTGAAGATAAAGTTTTTGTCAAGGACTATTACTATCAGGCAAGTGAAAATGACAGCAAAGTTTCATCCCGCCAAAAGGCTTTGATAGAGGTTAAGACTTTGATATTGGAAGAGATTGGGACTTATATCGAGAGTTATGTAAATTATACTGTCCAATCCGATACCAAAGAGATTTCAAACACTTTTTTTGAAAAAGAAATCAAACAGATCACTGCCGGTCGTGTGGAAGTGAAGGTATTGGAAGAAAATTGGAACGGTGTTGAATATTATGTCAAGGCACAGGTTGTGGTGGATCCTGATGAGATTTTGGGACAACTCCACAAAACTATTGAGAACCGTCGTGCGAGTGTTGTTATAGACAGTTTGAATCTTTTGCTAAGTTCCCAACAAAGTCAGATTTCTGTACAAAACAGCACCATTGAGAATCTCAATGCCCAGCTTGCTGCCAAGCATAATGAGATGGAGTCTCAGAGAAAGGAAGTGGAGAAATTGCAACGCGAACTAGACAATATGAACTCCCAATACAAGGCATACCAGAAACAGGAACAGGAGATTAACGATGAGATCAGCCGCCTCGGGGCGCAATTGAAACAGATGGGGGAAAATGTCATTAATAAGGCTCGGATTGGGATGACTGTTCAGGAGGTTCGAAAGATTTGTGGACAGCCGAGACTAACTGATGGGGTTGAAAGTTTTGATTTTTTTATGAATTATGGAAATGTCTGGCTAATATTTAGAAATAGAGTTCTTGTCAAAGGTTTCAATTCAAAATATTGGAAAGGAAATAATCCCTATTACTATGATTCAGCCCCTAATGTCATAAAATCATTCTAACCCACAACTTCCAGAACGAAATTAATGAAGCACACCTCGACCAAAAGTTCGATAATCTACACAATCGCAGTCCCGGTATTGTCGGCATTGTTTGTGCTGATATACAAGCCTTTTGAGGTATTCCGATTTTTGGATATGAGCGATGGGTTGTTCTTGTCGAATGTCCTCGTAATAGCAGGTATTGTCACTGTAGTGACTGGAGGACTGAGATTGGCACTTCATCTGGGTTTCAGGAAAAAAATTGACAACACACTGAGATATTTATATTGGTGCATCTTCGAGATTATCATCTCTGGAATAGCTGTAGCTGCATATATCTACCTTATTTATAATGATATAAACGATACCCTCTACTCTATTTCTGCATACTTGGCAATAGTTATTATCCCCTATTTGCTCACCTATATGGCTATAGAGCTGTATCAGGGGAATTCAGGAAAAAGTGAGAGCAGACCGGGCAATTTGCCGTCACTCAGACAGGGGCTGATGATAGAGTTTAACGGAGATACTGCCAACAGTAATATCTCTCTGCCGGCAGAGGATATTCTTTATATCCATTCAGTGGAAAATTATGTCCATATTTATCACTACAATGGTACTGAAATTGCAAACACTCAGATAAGGGCAACAATGAATGGTGTCGAGAGTATGGTCTCAGTTTGTAAACAAATCAGACGTGCACACCGCTCATATATTATAAATGTGATGTTGCTCGACAAAGTGATTAAGGACAAGAAAGGAAACTATTTTGCGGTGATGAAAGATAACACCGAACTTCCTGTCTCGAAAAAATACCTGGACCATTTTATCGAAGAGGTACCACCCTGGAAACTCCCCGATATTGATTTGAACAAGATATTGACCCACCACAATGAATAGACTTAAAGTTGGCAAAAAATTCAGGCTGATGCTTTTATACACAAAGGGTTATCTGATCCTTTCTTCCAGTGTGAGCATTGCAGCCTTTGTCAATATGGCTGCCTCAGACGTGCCGGAAAATTGGCTTGAGAGTCTTATGGCTTTATCCATTCTGAAAATTATTGTCGCATCGATAACTTTAGTTCTTTTCAATGATATAACACCCAAAAACGAGAAGTTCTTTTATATCAATCTGGGACTGCATCCGCGTATTCTGAAAAGATATTCTGTAATTCTCGACTTTGGGACATTTTTTCTCATTTCAATCCTTATCATTCTGATTAAAAATGGAATACAATAGCACCCATACACTTTTGGCTGATAGCATACGTCTGTCGCTCGGTAATCGCACGATTCTCAACGGAGGGTGGCTCACCTGTTCCACGAATGAGGTAATCGGAGTATTGGGCAGAAACGGTAGCGGCAAATCGTGTATGTTCAGAACGATAATGGGAGAACTCCGGGCAGAAGAGATTTTTGTAAAAGTTGATGATAAAATAGTCACAGGGAATCCCAAAATAGGAAATTATATCCAATACCTTTCGCAAAAGAGATTCCTCCCCTCAAAACTCACTTTAAAGACTATTTTCAATCTTTATAATTCTGACTTTGAGGAATTTGCAGAACATTTTCCCAATTTTGAAAAACTCTATCATTCAAAGGTTTGCGAACTGTCTGGAGGAGAAATCAGGATTGTGGAAGTATGGCTGGTTTTAAACAGTGATGCCCCTTTTGCCATTTTGGACGAGCCATTTGCCCAACTCTCCCCTATTGCCATTGAACAGGTTGAAAAGATTATTCTTTTGAAAAAGAGAGGAAAAGGAATCATTATTTCCGACCACAACTATAAAACGATTCTGCGCCTTTCAGATAAAGTTTTGCTGCTGTGGGAAGGTTATGTAACCCGGGTGAAAGAGAAAGAAGATCTTATCCGCTGCGGATATATTAGATTTTAGGCAAATCAGGAACACACATCGGACAAAAAACGTTATCTTTGTCATAAATGAGACAAATACTTTTAAATTATGGAAGCTAAATGTAAATATTTCGGTGAGTGGCAAAGTGGAAGCACTATTCTGCAGAAGCTTGATGGTCCTATAGGTGAAGGTCGAGTGGAATTTCCCAATGGAGACAAGTTCGAAGGGTATTTCTATCTAAGTTTTGCCTATATTCATGGTCCTTGCTATGACGCTTGCGGAAAATATACATTTGCCGACGGAACATATATCGAGCGTGCGTGGATCAGTACCGGTGGAGATATCGAAAATTGGGGACTGCTCGGAGTTTTTGAAGTTTTGAATCCTGATGGTTCACTAAAGAGTATTGCCTCTTTTGTAACAAACAAACGTCAAGGTATTGAAGTTATTGCAGGGGAAACACCCGAAGCTATAGAATGGTCTGATGGCGAGGAGATTCAAAGATATCCTGTCAAAGATTTTTCTGTTGAAAAATTGGACAGGGACAGGACCAATCTCAATGTCTCTTTTACAGATGGAAAATCTGTGAAAATGATTGGAGGAAAGTTATTTACAAATCAATACGATCAGGATTATTTTAAGACCGGACTCAAAGCTGAAGTCTTCTATCCGGATGGAAGTTCTTTTTCAAGTTACCGCTACCGGATAAAAGGTCTTGAGCCGGTCAGCGGTACTAAAATTGTACATTTGGATAACGGAAAGCAACGCATCGAAGAGTGGAAAGATGGCAGTATCGAATCTTCTAAAGAAGAATGGGATGAATCTCAGGCAATTACCAAAAATATTCCCAATCCTATTTCGGATGAGGGAGAGTGTCTGGCAAAAATATGGAAAGGTCATATTGAGTATTGCGATTATATAGGCAAAGCAGAGTACGATGGCGACATTGTTGACGGACTTCCTCACGGAAATGGAATTTTGAAATACTATGACGGCAGGTGTTTTGAGGGGGAATTTGCAAATGGAAGATGCCACGGATTCATTTTGTATTATATAAAAGATACAGACATCCTTAAAGAGTGTGAGTACCAAAATGGGAAATCAGTGATTTGCCCTGAAAAGATTTCTCTACGATATGAATGGAGATCCTCGGACTGGAGTCTTGGTGGAGGCAGTACCATTACAGAAAAAAATACAGGAACTATAACTCCTGTATTGGGCAAACGTCTGGACATCAAAGGATTCCGTCATATAAAAGTAGAAAACATAACTGATGAGGCTGTCTGGTTCAATGGTAGAGATTTGCAAAAAGGAAAGAGTATTTACTTTGAAGAATCTATAGACGGAACTGAACTGAGTGACGGAACAGTAATCAACGGCACAGAATATTGGATGACAATATTCTGGGACTAAAAAAGGAATTATAAACAATCAATAATAAGAGACTTAAAAAAACACTACAATTATGTTGAGCGAAAAATTACAAGCAGCTATCAATGACCAGATCAATGCAGAACTTTGGTCAGCTTATTTGTATTTGGCAATGTCGTTGGATGCAGAAGCTAAAGGCTTCAAAGGAGTAGCAAACTGGTTCTACGTACAATGGTTGGAAGAACACGACCACGCACGTATCTTTATGAACTACCTTAACTCACGCGACTGCAAAGTGGAACTTAAACCTATCGCAGAGGTTCCTACCACCTGGGCATCAGTGTCAGAAATGTTCCTGGAGACCCTTCGTCACGAGAAAGTGGTTACCTCAAGAATCAACAATCTTGCAGCAATCGCAGCAGAAGACAAAGACTTTGCTTCTTCCAATATGTTGATTTGGTTCATCAACGAACAAGTTGAAGAAGAAGAAACTGTTCGCGAAATGATTTTTGCTACTGAAGCAGTAGAAGACAACAAATACGGAATGTACCAATTGGATAAAGAGATGGCAAGCCGCGCATATACCCAGGCAAGCCCTCTTACAAACAACGAATAATTCATCTGTTATAGCTGATATGCCCTCAAAAGTTCGAAAAACTTTCGGGGGCATATTTTATAATACTCAAAGACTTTGATCTGAAAGTCAACCAAAGCCCTTAAGGCATCGATCTACAACATTTTTTTCAGTTACAATATCTTATTTACTTGTTCCAATAGAATTTCATAGGTTGGAACCGGTGAATCTGTGAAAATAGCCTGGATTTGGCCTCCGGCGGGACTGAGATAGATACGGGGAACCCTCTCTTGAGCAAACAGCTCGTATATTTCTCTTGTCAGCTGGGCTGAATATGGCATTGTAAAGCCTTGCTCTACCCAATAAGCACTTATTTCGTCTTCAGGTTGCTGACGGCTGATCAAAACAATTGCAAGAGAATCTGCAAACTCATCATATATGCGTTGCAGCAATGGTAGCGCCTGCTGGCAATCGGGACAAGAGGTATGGAAAAAGACCACGCAAGACGGTACCTGGCGGAGTTGTTCACCTGTTACTGTAGTGCCATCATTTAGAACAACCTCAAAATCGGGCAAAAAATCTCCTACTTGCAGTTCCACCCCTGGTTGCTCCTTAATACAAGAGACCATCGACAAAGCACCTAGAACTACAACTATGCAGGCAAAAATAGATTTCAATTTCATAATTACTTCAATATTGAGATTACAAAGTTATCGTATAAATCGATAATATCCATAAAAAAACCACCCCGTCCGAAAGGACTCAGCCAAGGGGTGGTCTGCTGAACGTTATATATAGTATTATGGCTGATAGAGTGATAAATTGGAGCTATCCATCTGCCTTACTGGCCGGAAAAATTATTATTCATTTACAAGTTCAAGGATAATGGGACTTTCCAACGAACTGTTCAGGTAGCTCAAACTACCGAAAGTCTTTTCATAAACATTGCCTTCCGGGTCAACATATTGGAATTTGACATCGTCTGTATTCCAGTCATATTTATACTCACCTCTTAAACGAAGGTTGAATGCTCCGGACTCTGAGATAGTTAGAGTTCCAATTCTATTGTAAGTAGGAAGAACTTCGAATGGTACGAAAGATCCTGCAGGGACATTAACAACAGCACCATCGCTCTTACGTCTGTAAGACAAAGTTCCTTTAAGGGAGTTGTTCTGAACACGGAATTTCTTATCATAGAAGACCACAACATCTTGATTTGATGAAATGATGATTTCACCTGCAGAAACAACAGCATCTGTTTTGAAGGACAATGTTTTACGCTCACCTGACTGATCAGATGCCAATGGATCATTCATAAGAGCAGCACTTGAACCGAAAGTTCTTTCTACTTCTCTGTCCCCATCCACAAGATATACAAATCTGCCCTCCACTTCAGAATCCTTATAAAGTTTACCTGATTTGACCAAATCACTTGTCTCATCCAATCTCAACATTGGAGCATCAATATATATTTCAAATGGTGTTCCAAAGGGATCCACAGAGGTCTGTCTTGACTCAGGGAAAAGTTCAGTATCAGACTTACGGATTTCTGATTTGAAGCTAGTGACATCTATCTCTATAGTCACATCTTTATTGGGTTCGTAATCGAAGAAAATCTCATCTGCTTGCTCTTCACTTTCTCCACTTACAAAGGTTCCTATTCCATTTATTTGGGCAGAGAAGCGGAAAGGATGGAAGTTTGCAAGTTCAAAAATTGCTGATCGGTATTGGTTTCCTGAGCAAGCAGGATTGGATGCTATACGCACTGCCTCAGCACTTTTTGGGGTATTGGTCAACAGGTGAAACACCGCACCGTTGGAAGGTGTTGGCATAACATCGGTACGGGTAAAGAGTTGTACACGACCATCTGAAGTCCAGTTCTCCTGATTGATTTCTGTAAAGTTGAAATATTGTGTCAATGATGGATCATCATTGTGATTCAAGTTTTGAGAATAGAACAAAAATTGATCATTCGGGTTAGCTGAAACAGAGGTATAGTCAAACTCTTCTGTTGTATTGTTCCATACAGCACCACTTGCCAGGTGGGTCTCGATCTCCACTCGTGCATTGATCTTTTGGGGAACCATATAGAAGAATAGAACTTCATCACGAGGAATCTCCACAGAGAAATGGTACATATTGTCCAGAACAATACTGTAGTCTGTGGTAGGACGGAATGTAGCAGTCTTTGTCAATGATTCAAAACAATAAGCTTCAACAGTAACATTCACACTGTCAGCCTCTTGATGTTGCTGAATAGTTCTCAGATAGAGGTGTTGTTCTCCTGCTCTTTCTGCTGTCAGAAGATATTTGTATCCGATTCCATTATCTTCACCATAACGGGGGTCCTCAGCTGTTATGATAGGAAGAACCATTCCCGATTCATTTCTTACATCAATGTCATTTACAGATACCACAACATCCAATGGGAATAGTTCTTGAGGACATTCGTCCGGAATTGTAAACATCATTGTGATATGTTCACCTGTAGCACCTCCATAGATATTGGTTGTAATCCAGGCCGGCTCAAATCTCTGTTCTTTGATGGTGACTACCTTTATTTTACGGGAAAGACGCTCCCATTTCACTAAAAGTGTCCCTTCTCTCTTGGTCAATTGACCCATTTCATTCAAGTCGATACAGATAGTTCCTCTACCGGTAGCCGGATCAAATGTATGAATAAAACTGTTTTTGGCTACATTGTTTCCTTCCACCCAAGAGACATCCGCCTGAGTCAAAGGTGAAGAACCTGTTGTCTTCAAAGTATAGTATAGGAAGTATTGGTTATTCACTCCGGAGAATTGTTCTTCTGCAATTACTACAGAGGTTTCATCTACAGAGAGTGTGTTTTCCCCATCGGTAATCTCTGAAATATCATCTGAGATGGAAATCCATACGTTATTGGTGGCCGGTGCATCCATCGCCTCTGCGAAAGTCTTCTGACCAAAGTTCAACAATCCCTTGATATTTACAGTATAATGGTGGTTTCTCAAAATTTTCAAATACTCCCCTGAGTCATCCAAGAAAGAGATACGGTAGTACAAATCCTCTCCTCCATTCATTGATCCTTTGATTATGAAATCCATAGGGGCAGAAGGGGTATTTTCAGTTTCAAAAATATATTCCTCATCAACCT
>JAZRBT010000131.1:0-5659 GCA_045635245.1 Candidatus Coprenecus sp. | reverse complement strand
TGGACGAATTGGTTCAGCTGCACGATCTCCTTCGAGTCCGTCATTATACATTGCAATACGGGTTTGAGCCACCCAGTCCAAAACAATCTCTCTTTTGGGAGCTGTCAAAGAACTGCCCCAATGTACCAAATAATACTTGGGCATTGGCATACGGTCATCGAGAACAACTTTCTCGATTTTCGCCAAGTCAACAGGATTGATCTCTCGATTTTCTGCAAGAGATTCCATAAAAGGAGTCATATCGTAAGAACGATATGCCGAGTCAATGTCTTTCTTGACAATATCTCCGGCTACAGGGAAATTTGCATAGAAAGGCAACTGGGGATTTGCAGAGTGACACTCAAGACATCCACCATCCTGAAAAATTTCATAAACCTGCTCATATAGGGCAAGTTCTGAAGAGGGAACTCGGTTTACAGATTTGTAAACAATGACTGCTACTGCTGCTGCCACCAAGACAAGCACTACAGCCCACTTAAATAACTTCTTCATTTGCATAATATTATGGATTTAAATTTACTGTCTATCTGTTGTATACGTGAATACTGTCCTGCGCAGTTGGAAGGTAGTTGATTCCCCACCAGCACATTTGCAGACATAAAAATGAGAAAACTATCAATAGCGAGAGCATTTTCACAGAGCCTTTGCGATATATTCTCAAATGTATGTATGCCAAATAACTCATCCAGGTAATAGCGGCCCAGGTCTCCTTAGGATCCCAGTTCCAATATTGTCCCCACGCCTGTTTTGCCCAAAGCGAACCCGAAAGCATTCCGAGAGTCAAAAACGCAAGTCCTGTATAGACCAAAACATCTGTTGCCGGTAAAAAGTCTTCGCGTCCGGTGACAAATGCTACCAAAGCAAAGATAAACGCACAGCCGAGCAGCGAATACGAAAACATATATACCGTCACGTGAGGTATAAACCAAACACTCTGCAAAGCAGGCATCAATGACTGGTCGTGAATTTCAGGTTTGAGGAGATTTATAATGATAAACACTGTCGATAAAACAGCTGAAAAAGATAAAATCCACTTGTGCTTCCAGCGAAGATAAGTCAATAATCCCGAAAGGATAGCAAAGAAAGAGTACCAAAGTCTCGTCTCTCCCATCGTTCTCATAGGAGGTCGCTCGAGAGAGAGCCACAACCCTATAATAAAAACAGAAAAAACAGATAAAGAGGCTACAGTCGAAAGAATTGCACCTATATTATATATAGAAGATCGTTGACCCTTGTCCAACCACGCAAAAATAGCTCCGGTCCATACAAATGCAACGGTAAGAATGGCAAAATATATAAAACTGTCCCAACTCATTACTTCACCTCCTTTCCATTTCTTGGTCCCTGCAGAAACATCAGTACTGCTCCGCCAATCATCATCAGAATCCCTACCACCGAAACATACTTCCAAGGTTCTCTCACGATTTGGACAATGCAATATTGCTCCCCCTGAGCACTCTTATTGTAACTTACCAGATAAATATCTTCTGCGAAAGTACGGACATAAGGTTTGTTTACTTGTAAAGTGACCTTCTCATCATCTATCGACAAATCTGCCTTGTACAATGAAGGAACGCCATTTTCAAAATACTGGACCTCAAAATCCTTCAGCTCAAAAGTATATGGCAATGTGGTCCTGCGTCCATCCATATAAAAAGCCTCTGACGACGGAATATCTTCAAACAATTGCATCCTTATTGTTTTATTTGAAGGAGCGCCCCAGAATCCACTTGCAATACACAACAACAGTCCTGCGTGGTTAAGGAAAAATCTCCATCTGCGCCAACCTCTCAAAACCACAAAGAGCAATACCGACTGAAAATAGAAGAGTATCACCACAAAAATGACTGATGAAACGAACTCCCGCTGACCACTAAGCCCTATCCACAACATTGCAGCAATCAATAAAGCGATAGCGAGAAAAGTAGCTCTTGGGGAGAGAAGATGTTTGACAATCCTCGAATTCGGATAGCTCTTCCACAAAATGAGTGATAACACCAGCCATAAAGCAAGCATTATTAAATTCAAAGGGAACTCAAAATAAGCTACCGGGAATGAAATCATAAAATTAAATCAATATTATACTTGCAAAAGTAAGCAAAATTTATCATTGATACAAAATTTCTTGATTTTTATTGTTTTTCGATAAAAGGCACTATATTTGCATATCGTTTATCAATAAATATTTATCGTATATGAAGAACAAAACAAGTAAACTTTTAATCGGAGTTACATCTGTTGTAACATTTCTATCCCTATTTCATGTAATCAGCCTAAGTGTGCAAAGTTTTTACATTTCAGGACTTGCCGGTCCCGAATTTTCAGGAAACTGGAACGAGAAAATCCTATGGCTGCAGATACTCATCTTCGGCGGAAGAATTCTTGCCGGATACACATTTTTCATTCTCCTTGCGCTTTTTATGTTCAAATCGACAATAGGTTACAGAAAGGGTATTATCTTCCCTAAAGTGAACATCAAAATCCTCTATGGATGTGCAATCAGTTATCTGCTTTACAGTTTTACAAATATCAATATGGATATTATGTATGCAACCAGCGAGCATTATCTCAAACTTGACACAGAAGATGTACTTTTCACACTATTATTTGTTACTTTTGCAATGATGTACCAACTGGCTGAAAGAATCAGCGAGGAGAACAAACTAACAATCTGACGAATTATGGCTATAATCGTAAATCTTGACGTAATGCTCGCCAAAAGGAAGATGTCTTCCAACGAATTGGCCAAAAAGGTAGGAATAACTGCAGCAAACCTTTCAATCCTGAAAACGGGAAAAGCAAAGGCTGTAAGATTCTCTACCCTGGAGGCAATTTGCGAAGCACTCGATTGTCAGCCGGGAGATATTCTTGAGTACAAACGAGATGAATAAAAGTCTGAAAGAAGTGTAATTACTTCTTGATCTCAGGATAAGCAATTCTTTCGTGATATACCTGTTCCAGACGCGACTTGAACATTCTCTTCACAATACTTATCTCGCGAATAGATATATCGGCATCAGCAAGTTGCGAGTCTGAAAGACGTTTGCCAATAATATTTTCAACAAGATCTGAAATACTCTGCGCAGAGTAATCTTTAAGCGAACGTGAAGCAGCCTCGACAGCATCAGCCATAAGAACAATCACCTGTTCTTTGGTTTTGGGCAACACGCCATTGTATTTGAATGGCTCTATATCAGCAGGATCCCCACCATTGTTGCAATACTCAGCATAAAAATAGAATGTCAGAGACTGAGCGTGGTGAGTTCTGATAAAGTCGATAACTATCTCCGGAAGACGATTCTTCTTGGCAATTTCCACACCATCGTCCACGTGACGAATTATCTGTTTTGCACTTTCCATTGGAGAAAGTCCCTGATGATAATTGACTCCGGCAGCTCTATTCTCTACAAAACATTGTGGATTTCTCATTTTTCCGATATCGTGATACAATGCCCCTACCCTTGCCAGCATCATATCCCCACCAATTTGGGCTGCGGCATCACTAGCAAGATTTGAAACTTGCAGCGAGTGCTGGAATGTTCCTGGTGCTTTGGTAGCCAGTTCCCTCAACAGTTTATTGTTTGTATCCGACAATTCGAGCAGACGTGACTGAGAAACCAATGAGAAAATTCTCTCAAACAAAAATACAAAAGGATAACAAGCTACAATCAGCAAGGAGTTAAATCCTATTGCAAGACTTTGCTCCACAACAAGATAGAGATTGGTATCTTCGGTCATCAACACTGTACCCAAATGGATTCCCAACATCGCAACAAAAGCGATGAATGAGTTAAGGAACTGCATCCAGCCTCTATTGAAATATCTGAATGAAACAATAGAGATGATCCCTCCACAAAGATTCATAAAAAATATTTCTGCTCCGCTTTCAACGATAAACAGAATAGGTATCAGCATTACAGTATAAACTGCAAAAACGAATGACCTTTTGAAGAAAAGGGAGAGATATATCGCCAATACTGAGAAAGGTACGACATACTTTAAAATCGGAGTATCTGATCCTGTGATGGAAGCGAGCAGAAACGACAACAAATACAAAGTCAGTATAAACAGAAATTGCTTTCTGGTGGTAAAAGCTCTCTTGTTTGTGAAGAATATCACCACAAACAAAACCGACAATATTGCCAATGAGATAATAATGTGAGCAATAACCAAAGATGATGTTGACTTCACATTACCGTATGTTATCTCATATTCTGCCTTATAGGAATCGAGAAGTTGCTGAATTTCTGCAGTAACTGTCTCGCCTTCAGAAACTATCAATTGACCGGCATACATAATTCCTTTTGTGGGAGAGATATAGTCCACAGCTTCTTTATGAATCAAATCAGTCTTGTTTTCATCATAAATCAGGTTTGGTGCTATATACTCACTCAATTTATAAGCCGAGTACAAGGAATCTATGTTTTTGTCAGGGAACTGATAAGAAAGATTGTATTTCAGATAACCTTCTGCACTTTTCAATGAATAGACTTCTGTATTGGGAACCTCCAATGCTCTTTTGTCTCTTTGTATGACTATGGTTCCTACTGTCGAGATATTTTCAATTTCAGGGGTAATACCTTTGTCATAAAAATCGACAAGTTGTTCTATAACAGCATATAGAAAATGGTTATCGAGGTTCTCAACACCTTTCAACGCTTTAAGACGATTGATCTGCAATACAGAGACAGAATTATCATAATTGAAACAAGGAACCACTAAAGAGGCCTTGAGTTCTTTCTCCTCCAATATCTCCTGTTGGGTTTTTAAAATAGGGAAATCGATTGGGGACAATAATGTCTCGTACATCCAGGGACGCCCCTTCTGATAATTGTATTTGAATTTACCTTCCTTTGGGAAAACCAAAACTGTCAATACCAATACTATCAGTAGGGCGACGTAGATATATTTGTCTTTTAATGCGTTGTAATCCATCTTAACTTCAGACTAATTTTTAAGCATCAATCTTTGCATAAGTTGCATTCTGCTCGATAAACTCACGACGAGGGGGAACTTCATCACCCATCAACATCGAGAAGATTCTATCTGCCTCTGCAGCATTATCAATGGTAATCTGACGCAACAAGCGTGATTCAGGATCCATTGTGGTCTCCTTCAACTGCTCCGCATTCATCTCTCCAAGACCTTTATAGCGTTGAACATAAATGCTTCCGTCATTTCCTTTTCCTATCTCTGCGATAGCTTTAAGACGCTCATCTTCTGTCCAGCAGTATCTCTCTTCTTTACCTTTTTTACTCTTGACTTTATACAAAGGAGGAGTTGCGATATATACATATCCGCGTTGAATCATTTCGGGCATATATCTGAAGAAGAATGTAAGAATCAAAGTGGCAATATGTGCTCCATCGACGTCGGCATCGGTCATAATTATGACTTTATGATATCTGAGTTTGCTTAGGTTTGCAGCCTTGCTATCCTCTTCAGTGCCGATTGTAACACCCAATGCGGTATAGATATTTCTGATGGTTTCGCTTTCAAGAACTTTGTGCTCCATTGCTTTTTCCACATTGAGGATTTTACCTCTAAGTGGCAGAATAGCCTGGAAAGTTCTGTCACGGCCTGTCTTTGCTGTACCACCCGCAGAGTCTCCCTCTACAAGGAACAATTCGCACTTTTCAGGGTCTCTGTTTGAACAGTC
>JAZRBT010000130.1:0-21668 GCA_045635245.1 Candidatus Coprenecus sp. | reverse complement strand
CAAGTATCTGCTTGATGGCGCTGTCGGGAGTATGTACCCCTGTGGTAACAGAAATGTCTATATTTTTGACCGAAGAAGAGATGATCGCTGTCCACCTGAGAGTATGAAGATATTCCTCGGGAGAGGACATTGGAGAGGCGGGAACTATCGACATAGTCTTCAAGTCGATATCAGGGGTATAGAACCTGTTGAATATCACGACTCCCTTGACTCCGCAAGCTACCATCTTATCGACAAATGATACGACACTTGTAAAATGAGAACTGATTTTTACAGACACCGGGATATTTACATTTTTGACAATCTCCCTTACCACATCACAATACCCCTGCTCGACCTGTTCTGAGGTGGTTTTGGGATTTGTTGTAAGGTCGTAAAGATTTATCTCCAGCGCATCTGCTCCGGCATCCTCTATCTCCTTGGCATAATGTACCCATTCTCCCAAGGTGTAACAATTGATACTTGCAATCACAGGAATGGAAAGGTGCTGCTTGAACGACCTGAGTGCCTCCTTGTAATTGTTGATAGAGTATTGACGGACATAATTGTGAAGATAGTCATCCATATCGGGATAGTCGTGTCCTGCCTCCGAAAGGAATTCCACTTCGTTGCGAATCTGCTCTTCAAACAAAGATTTGACAACAATAGCTCCGACACCTTTCTTTTCCATCTCGATAACTTTTTGGAGGTCAGCGGTTAATCCACAACTACTCGCTATGATGGGACTGCTAAGATCCAGTCCAAGATATTTTACTGAAAGGCTAGACATAGACTATTCTGTTTTATCCAATTTTGCAAAAACATTTCTGAAATCGGTTCTCTGACTGATAAACTCACGTACCTGCGCAATAGGAATTCTCTCCTGCTGCATTGTATCTCTGTCACGAATAGTTACACATTTGTCATTAACTGTTTCGTGGTCAATGGTAATACAGTAAGGTGTACCGATAGCATCCTGACGACGGTATCTCTTTCCGATACTGTCTTTCTCATCGTACTGACAATTGAAATCAAATTTCAAAGAATCCATAATCTCGCGTGCAATCTCAGGAAGTCCGTCTTTCTTAACCAAAGGACATACAGCCAACTTCACAGGAGCAAGTACAGGAGGTATTCTCAACACAACACGTGTCTCGCCATTTTCAAGTTTTTCTTCACAGTATGAAGAAGAAAGCACTGCAAGGAACATTCTGTCCACGCCGATAGAAGTCTCCACAACATAAGGAGTGTAGCTTTCATTGGTCTCAGGATCAAAATACTGTATCTTTCTGCCTGAGTACTGCTGATGGTTACTCAAGTCAAAGTCTGTTCTCGAGTGGATACCTTCCAATTCCTTAAATCCGAATGGGAATTCAAATTCGATGTCGGTAGCAGCATTTGCGTAGTGAGCCAATTTCTCGTGGTCGTGGAAACGGTATTTGTTATCTCCAAGACCGAGTGCTTTATGCCACTGCAGACGCATTTGTTTCCATTTTGCAAACCATTCAAGTTCCTGACCGGGGCGAACAAAGAACTGCATTTCCATTTGCTCGAACTCTCTCATTCTGAAAATGAACTGACGAGCTACAATCTCATTTCTGAATGCCTTTCCGATCTGTGCAATACCGAAAGGAACTTTCATACGTCCTGTTTTCTGAACATTCAGGAAGTTCACGAAAATACCTTGAGCTGTCTCCGGACGAAGATAAATTGTACCGGCATCGTCTGAAACACTACCCATCTGGGTGCTGAACATAAGGTTAAACTGTCTCACATCTGTCCAGTTTTTGGAACCTGAAATGGGACAAGCGATCTCACAGTCGATAATCAAATCTCTGAGAGCCTTCAAATCGTTGGCGTTAAGTGCCTCTGCCATACGGTTGGTAACCTCGTCAGCTTTCTTCTGATTTCTTAGGACATTAGGATTGGTCGCTCTGAATTGGACCTCATCGAAACTCTCACCGAACTTCTTTCTGCCCTTTTCTACTTCTTTGTTGATTTTCTCTTCGATTTTGGCAATATAGTCCTCGATAAGAACGTCGGCGCGATATCTCTTCTTTGAATCTTTATTGTCAATCAAAGGGTCATTGAATGCTCCTACGTGACCTGAAGCCTGCCAGATTTTGGGATGCATAAAAATCGCAGAATCGATACCTACTATATTTTCATTGAGACGAACCATTGCGTCCCACCAATATCTCTTGATGTTATTCTTCAGTTCCACTCCCATTTGGCCATAATCATATACAGCACTTAATCCGTCATAAATTTCGCTTGATGGGAATACAAACCCATATTCTTTTGCGTGGGCTGTCAATTGTTTAAAAACTTCTTCTTGTGTCATCTTCTTTTGGTTTTATAATGCAAAAATACGAACAATTACACGAGTATAGTCAGTATTTCTGTCGCTAACGACAAAAATACAAATTATTTAATACTTTTGCACTAAATTTAGACAAATTAGACAATCTGAACATTATGACAAAGAGACACATTGTAACAATAATCGCATTGTTTGCAAGTTCATTGATGGCAATTGCCCAACCCAACATCGAAGTATATACCCAGAGCAAGAGACTTCCCGACGGAAATATCGAACTCACATTCAATATGACTATCGAACCCGGATGGTATGTTTATGGAGCAAATGCAGTTAAAGGCGGTCCTATGCCTGCTTCGTTGGACTTAGAGCAGAGTTCTGATTATGAGTTAGTTGGAGGACTTCAAAATGGAGAGGAGCCTCATTTCAAAATTGACCCCGGCTTCAAAGTGGAAGTGGAGTATTTTGAAAACAGCGCCAAATTTATCCAGATAATCAAACCACTGAAAGAGAAATTCGATGTACAGGGACTGTTGAACTATCAAAGTTGTGACGGACTCGAGTGTCTGCTCAACGAAACTGAAATATCTGAAAGAATCAAGACTACCCTCAACAAGGAAAACACAGAGAGAGTTTCTGCAGAGGCAGTAGTGGAGAGCCCCAAAGCAGAAGAAACTCCTGCAGCAGAGAGTTCAAATGAGAGTTCGCTGCTAAGCTTCCTGCTGGTGGCAATGCTTGCGGGCCTTGCAGGTGTGGTTACCCCTTGCGTATTCCCTATGATTCCTATGACAGTAGGATTCCTTATCGGCGGCTCAAGTTCCAATAAAGGTGGCAGAATCAAAGGTCTGATTTTCGGACTCTCTATCGTGGTCATTTACACTATTTTAGGTCTGGTAGTATCCCTTTTCCAAAGTACAGCCGCAACCGATGCCATCGGAACACACTGGATTCCAAACCTTATTTTCGCACTATTGTTTATAATTTTTGCAGTTTCATTCCTCGGTGCATTTGAAATCACCCTGCCCAACGGATTGGCAAACAAAGCTGACCAGAGAGCAGATAAAGGGGGATTTATTGCGGCATTTTTCGTAGCAGTGGCTATGGTTATCGTATCATTCTCTTGTACAGGACCTTTTGTGGGATCTATCCTTGCAGCAGCGGTTATGGACGGAGTTGCCCTCAAACCTATACTCGGAATGGCAGTATTCGGAGCAGCATTCTCTCTTCCATTCGTACTATTGTCATTCTTCCCGGGATTTATGAAAAAATTGCCCAAATCGGGTGGCTGGCTCAATGTTGTTAAAGTGGTATTTGCATTTGTAATGTTGGCATTTGCGATGAAATTCCTTTACAATATCGATGCATATTTCTCTTGGGGAATTATCACCAGAACAGGATTCCTTGTAATCTGGATTACCCTTGCCCTACTCCTCGGAGGTTATTTCCTGGGTATGTTCAGAACCTCGCACGACTCACCTACAGAGGGTATCGGTTGGGTAAGAATGATAGCAGCCATTGCATCTATAGCATTTGCATTATACCTTATTCCAGGTCTGTTCGGAGCACCTCTAAAATCGGTATCAGGACTTATCCCGGCAATGGATGATTCTGTCTTTTCTATCTCTTCCACCTCTAATGAGAGCAACTCTGAGGGCGTATCAGGATATAGTTCATTGCAGAGCTATACTAATTTGGATGAGGCAATTACGATTTCGTCACAAAGTCACAAGCCCATTTTTGTCTCATTTAAGTCCCATACCTGCAGTGTTTGCAAGGTAATGGAATCAACAGTATTGAATGATTCAGAAATCTTATCAAAATTAAAAAATGAATTCGTGGTAGCAAACCTCTATGTAGATGACAAAACTGAGGATGCAGAGTTCAAGACACTCGGCAGAAGATACCGTAATATAGAGATGAAGATGTTCTCTTCAGCATCACAGCCACTATACGCAATTATAGATGCATCTTCCAATATCCTTGCAGGACCTGTAGGAAGTTGCTCCAAAGAAGAGTTTCTACAATTTTTGAATTACTAACTAAACTGAAGCAGTTTGAATCTCCGAAAGGAGCTTTTTGGCATAATCCCTCTCCCAGATTTGCGGATGAGGGATTTTTAAATGGGGCAAATCGATCTTCTCGTCTCCGTAAAGGACAATATCTATATCGATTATTCTTGAATGATATATTCTCTTGCCCGAAGAGTCGTACTCAGCCGAATGTTCCTTGCGACCGAGTTTCTGCTCCACATATTGGCATACTTTTAACAATACATCGGCAGGACAACTCGTCACAAAACTGATTGCCTGATTTATAAATGGAGTCTGTGCCTCGAATCCCCAGGGTTCCGATTCCAACAGAGAACTTTCGGTTACATCCGAGAAAATGCACGAAGCAAGTTCGGTAACCAATAAAGAAATGGCAATCGAGATATTCTGCTCCCGATTGCCCATATTGCTACCCAAAATCAGGGTTACCCTTTTTGGTGTCTCTCCCATTACAACAATCCCAATTCCAATAAAGCCTCGTCACTCATTCTCGATTTGTCCCAAGGTGGGTCAAAAGTGAGTTCGAGAGCCACATCTGTAACTCCGGGAACATCTCTGACCGCATTATTGACCTCCTCCAACAAATAATCGGACATAGGGCAATTGGGAGCAGTAAGAGTCATTTTGATAAATACTTTGTGGTCATCATCTATATTTATATCATAAACAAGTCCCAACTCATATATATTAACAGGGATTTCAGGGTCATAAACCTGCCTTAAAGCACGTACGACATCTCTGGTCAATGCATTTTTATCCATTATAACTTCTCTTTTGCGTAGGTTCTTATTTGTTCAATCATAGATACCAGGCCATTGGCACGGGTGGGAGAAAGGTTCTCTTTCAATCCTATCTTTTCCAGGAAGACTAAATCAGACGATAAAATCTCCTGAGGAGTCCTTTCGTTATACACTCTGATAAGCAATGAGATAATTCCTTTTGTGATTATCGCATCACTGTCAGCGGTAAAACAGAGTTTGCCATCTTCAATGCGACAGTCGAGCCAAACTCTTGACTGGCAACCCTTGATAAGCTTTTCCTCTACTTTTTTGTTTGTCTCTATTACCTCCAGAGACTTTCCTAACTCTATGATATACTCATATTTGTCCATCCACTCGTCAAAAGCGGAAAATTCCTCTACAATAAGGTCTTGAACTTCTTTTATAGTCATAATTGTCTGTGTTATCTCAACATTGAAATAGCCCTGTTAAGAGCTTTAATAAATATCTCACACTCCCCGAGGGTGTTGTATGGTGCCAGCGAAATACGTACCAACCCTGTCTGACCGAATTTGTTTATCAGCGGCTCTGCGCACATAAGTCCGCTTCTGACCGCTATTCCCATCTGATCGAGCAGCATAGCAATATCACTGTGGTGAACTCCCTCTATAGAAAATGAATACACAGGGGATTTGTTCTCCCCTACGCCATATATTCTGAGTCCTTCGACAGCAGAGAGTTCCTTAAACAGATACTCTTTCATCAACTTCTCATTCTGCTCGACCTCCTCGCATCTGGTCATTCTGGCAAACTCCAGAGCCGGTGTAAAAGTGGCACCTCCTATAAAATTAGGGGTTCCTGCCTCAAATTTCAAAGGAAGTTTTGCATAAGTGGTCTTCTCGAAAGTAACGGTATCAACCATATCCCCACCTGCAATCCACGGTGGAAGTTCCTCCAAAAGAGCCTCTTTTCCATACAATATCCCGATACCGGTCGCTGCATAAATTTTATGTCCTGAGAAAGAGTAGAAGTCACAGTCGAGCTTTTGGACATCGACAGTCTGATGAACAATACCCTGTGCTCCGTCAATATGAACTTTTGCCCCATATTTGTGAGCTGTTCCGATAAGTTTCTCGATAGGATTTACCAGTCCCAGCACATTGGAAATATGTGCAGCCGACACAAATTTTATATTCTCCTGCTCAAAAAGGGTCTCCAACTGATCCATTTCCCACTGTCCCGATTCATCGACAGGAAGATATATCAGTTTTGCCCCAATTCTTTGGGTCAGAATCTGCCAGGGAACAATATTGGAGTGGTGCTCACCTTGAGTCACCAGCATTGTCTCTCCTGTCTTTAGAAAAACCCCACCGATAGTATTTGCAAGAAGATTAATCGATGCAGTAGTTCCGCTTGTGAAAATGATTTCTTCCCTTTTAGCAGCATTCACAAAGGACCTCACTGTCTCTCTACCTCCTTCATAATTATCGGTAGCATAAGCACTTAGACGATGAACTGCCCTATGGACATTTGCATTTGCAAAACTGTTCCACTGATTGATTGCCTCAATTACGCTCTGAGGACGCTGGGAAGTGGCAGCACTGTCAAAATATATAGGCTCCTTTCCGGAGACCTTTTGGGTCAGGAATGGAAATTGATTTCTTATATTTTCTATTATGTTAGTTCGCATATCGTGCAAAAGTAACTAAATTTGTAAAAATTATCTACAGATGTACGATTATATTAAAGGCACGATTGAAGAACTCAACCCCGCAGAAATGGTTATCGAATGTGGGGGGATAGGATATAAAATAGCAATATCTCTGAATTCCTACGAGAAATTCCATACGCTGAAAGAGGCTAAAGTATATATATATCACCACATTAGAGAAGATGAGGAGACTCTTTACGGGTTTTGGGACAAAAACGAAAGGAGAATTTTCACACTCCTCATTTCTGTCTCAGGTATTGGTCCGAACACAGCCCGGATGATGCTTTCATCTCTATCTGCCGATGAGGTATCAGCAGCCATTACCACCTCTGATGTAAATAAAATCAAAGGGGTCAAAGGTATCGGTCTGAAAACAGCTCAAAAAGTAATCATTGAACTCAAAGACAAAATATCAAAAGGTGGTGGAGCGGAGATAGATCTGTCGCCATCGGGTGCCAACCAATTTACAAAAGAGGCTACCTCTGCACTGATACTCCTCGGCTTCACAAAAAGTGCCGTCGAGAAAGCTGTATCAGCCATTGTGGCAAAAGAACCGGGATGCTCTCTGGAAGATATTATCAAAAAGGCACTGAAGGTACTTTAGTTTCTTTTTGAAATAAAGCACTTTTTCCTACATTTGTAAAAAATTAAATTTTAATACAAAAATTATGAATACTCCTAACAATCTTAAGTACACTAAAGACCACGAGTGGGTCAAAATAGATGGTGATGTTGCAACAGTTGGTATTACCGACTATGCACAAGACCAACTTGGCGATATCGTTTTCGTTGACATCCAAACAATGGGTGAAACCCTTGACAGAGAAGAAATCTTCGGTGCTATCGAGGCTGTTAAAACCGTTGCTGATGCATTTATGCCACTTTCAGGTGAAATCATCGAAGTAAACGAAGAACTTGAAGCTGAACCTCAAGCAGTTAACACCGATCCTTACGGAAAAGGCTGGATGATTAAAATCAAAATTTCTAACCCTGCTGAAGTTGAAGAACTTCTTGATGCAGACGGATATTTGGCACTTATCTAATAAGGACAAAAACATAAGGAGCACAGAGAACAAACTCTCCTGACTCCAAAAACACAAAGCGGGTCACTGATTCACTGTCAGTTACCCGCTTTTCTTATTATACGACATCAACAAGTCTATACAAATTCATACAATGGAGCACTAACCTTGAGACTCTTGCCATCCTTGAACGCAATTGACACCACTCTGAATGAACGGATACATACTCATCGCATAGAAATTGAAGTGACTGTTCTGGTTTGTTCCGGCAGCAACTCCATTATATTCTGAAGAACAATTGACCTCTATTGATTCTATTTCATCAGATAAAAAACTTGTAGGTTCAGTTACCATATCTACAATTACAAATGTGGTATCATACATAGCAAGTATCTCCGTATTATTCTCCAATTTGATAATATTCATCACATTATCCCACTGAGAAATAATCATACAAGAACCTACGCACATTTATATCACCAAGTCCCTCTAAAACATATTCATTTGATACCGGATACCGTTCAGCACCTAAAAATTATTCCAACTTTAATTCAGTGGGAGAATAATACGAACCTAATATCCAATGCTTTGCTCTGTTATAGCGTTGCCACCAATACCATTAATATCATTATTATGAATGCAACAATACAATAATGATAATAAAGTAATAGTTAATAGTTTTTTCATATTTATAATGTATTAAGTTACTGCCTACTCTTCACCATTTTTCGGTTTACACTGGTCGTTACGAATACACAAAATAAGCCGCTTTTATCATATTATCTGATTGAAGAATTTTGATATAGAGGTATTATCTTTGTTATTTTTATTGAAAATAACTCGGGGTCGAATGATAACTCAAAGAACATTTTCGTATATTTGGAGACAAATTAACAATCTATAAATTCATAATTATGAAACAAGTAGCTAGAACCTTTGACCTGCTTTCGGAATTGGAAAAGAATTTCCCCAATAAAGAGGATATGCTTTGTAAGAAAAGGGGCGGACAATGGATTAAGTACAGTGTTAAAGAGTATGTAAAGAATTCACACCTTATTGCATACGCACTAAATTATCTTGGATACGGAAATAAAGACAAGGCTATAACCATCTGCCAGAACAGACCCGAATGGAACTTTATCGATATGGGATTGAATATGGCAAATATGGTTCATATCCCTGTGTATCCTACCCTTGGAAACGAGGATTATCTCCATATCTTCAATCACAGTGATTCGAAGATCATTTTTCTTGACTCGGCTGCTATGTACAACAAAATAGAACCTATTGTACAACAGATGAACCAGCCGGCAAGAATTATTTTGATTGACAACTCAGATGATAAAGAATGTCTGAGAGATTTGTATCAAATCGGCCAGGAGCACATAGACGAGGTAAAACCCAGAATCGATGAGAATAAGAAGAACATCGATACCAACGATTTGGCTTCGATTATCTACACTTCCGGTACTACAGGAACTCCCAAAGGGGTAATGCTTTCTCACCGGAATCTTATGTTCAACTCGTACGGACACGCTGTAAAACAGACTGTTACATCTGATCAGAGAATGTTGAGTTTCCTACCTTTGTGCCACATCTATGAGAGAAGTATGAACTATGAATACCAATATATCGGTATCAGCATCTACTACGCAGAAAATATAGGTACGATAGCCAAAGACCTTGCAGACTGCCACGCTGACGGATTCTGCTCTGTACCGAGGGTACTGGAAATGATGTACGGAAAACTTGAAGCTGCAGGAAAGAATCTTAAAGGAATCAAGAGAAAAATCTACTCCTTGGCCTGGAATTATGCCAACAATTATGACATCTATAACAAAGGATGCATATATAACTACAAACGTAAACTTTACGACAAACTTGTTTACTGCAAATGGAGAGAAAACCTTGGCGGACGCGAAATGCTGATTGTCTCTGGTGGTTCTTCTATTCAGGCAAAAATCGTCCGTCTGTTCAATGCTGCGAAATTGCACATTTTCGAGGGCTATGGTATGACTGAAACATCTCCTGTAATCGCTGTAAACAACCCTGTAACAGGGCTGAATATCATCGGCACAGTAGGTACACCAATGGAGGGTACAACTCTCAAAATTGCAGAAGACGGAGAAATCCTCACCAAAGGTCCTCACGTGATGTTAGGATACTACAAAGACCCTGAAGCTACTAAGCAAGTGATTGACGATGAGGGATTTATGCATACAGGAGATATAGGTACTCTCGTTGATGGAAAATACCTTAAGATAACTGACAGAAAGAAAGAGATATTCAAACTTTCTCTCGGCAAATATGTCGCTCCACAGGTTATTGAGAATATGCTTAAAGAGAGTTCATACATTGAGAATTGTATCGTGATCGGAGAAAATCAGAAGTTCGCTTCAGCGATTATCATTCCGGATATGGAGAGAATACATTTCTGGGCAGCAAAACACAATATCACCTATGCTGACAACAATGAATTGGTACAAAATCCTAAGGTATTGGCTAAAATACACGGAGAAATCGAAGCAGTAAATGCCAGACTTGCTCCTCACGAACATATCAAACGTGAAAAAATAGTCCTCGGAGAGTGGACAACTGCCAATAATATGCTGTCACAAACTCTCAAACTTAAGAGGGTGAATATTCACAGAAAATACCAGAACATTATCAACGAAATATATAAAAGCTAAAATATATGAACTTTGCTATAGCATCACCCAAGGATAAAAAGGAATATGCTCTGCTATGGCAGAGATGTTTTGATTGCGACGAAGAGTTTTTCGAGTTGTTCTATAACAAATGTTATCCACATTCCAGGACATATTTTGCTATTGAAGACTCGAAAATAGTATCGTGTGCATCGATAATCACAAGTAACTTCATATCAGATAGCCCCTCAAAAGGGGGTTATCTTTATGGAGTATGTACCCGGGAAGAGTATCGCGGCAGAGGATATGCCAAAGCTCTTATCGAGTATGCAACACAAGAGAGCCTTAAATGGGGACTTGATTACATCGTAACAAGACCTGCCAACAAAGAATTGTTCAAATTCTACAGAAGTATCGGTTTCGATCAGACACTCTACAGAAGGAAAATAACTCTTCCCCTACCCTCCGGCACTGAAAAAATCCCTGTAAAAGAACTCAAATACAATACTATCGTTCCTATACGGAAGTATTTCCTCCAGAAGAATTATTTCGCCTGGAATCCCCAATACTACGATTATCTTTTAGGGTATCTGAAAAATGCAAATGGTGTGGCATTGGAGTTTCACAATAACAGATATCTGATAGGACATCCCGATTTTGAAGATAAAAATTGTTTCAATATCTTGGAATTGGGACATCCTCGAACATCGATATTAAGATTTCCTACTTTATATTATGCAGAGAATATCATTAAAGAACTCTACCCCGATATAGAGAAAATAACGATATATCTCCCCCCTATTGTCCATTATAATGACATTGAAGATGGAGAAACTGAAGAATTTGTAGTAGTAAAATCTGATTCGATAAAATTTAACGAAGAATCTTTCTTTAATTTTACAGCAGAATAGTTCCACGTGGAACATTAATTCCTTTCAAAATAAAAATGTGGCGGCCGAAATTATATCAGTCGCCACTTTTATTTGTCAGTTATAGCTATTATCTGCCGAAAAATACGAGTAACACCGAAATATCTGCAGGGGAAACCCCGGGTATTCTGGATGCCTGCGCTATATTTCGTGGACGATGTTTCGACAATTTCATACGTGATTCGATGGACAAAGAGGTGACTCGGGAGTAATCGAAATCGTCCGGAATGGAAAGATTCTCGAGATTCTTGATCTTTTGGGCCAATTGGAGTTCTCTGTCGATATACCCTGCATATTTCACATATATTTCTACAGAATCGAGCAACTCTTCAGAAATTGACTCATTAATTAATATCTCCTTAATAAAGGATATATGTGGCAATGAGAGATACAGATTAACATCTGACTCCTGATCGTAGCGATAAGGGACTTTACACTGCTTCGTAATGGCAGATTTTGTTCCACGTGGAACAAATTTATATAGATCTCTCAATTTTAATTGCGGTCTGAGCAGCAGAGCAGAGAGAGATTTGTTTGAATCCATTGGAGTAGTTCCCTTGCTCTCAAGAAGGGCATTGATTTCAGAGAATGGAGGTTTTGTAGAACTTAACTCAGAAGAGAGTGTATTGAATGCACTATATTTCTTCTGACACAAAGAGTATCTGTACTCATCTGCAAGTCCTATTTTGTATGCCTTTTCTGTAAGGCGGAAGTCTGCATTATCCTGACGAAGCAAGATACGGTACTCAGCTCTCGAGGTAAACATTCTGTAAGGCTCATCGACCCCTTTGGTAACCAAATCATCAACAAGAACTCCGATATAAGAAGAGTCGCGGGAGAGAATGAATTCCTCAGCATCGTGTACATAATTATGTGCATTTATTCCTGCGTATAAACCTTGGGCTGCTGCCTCTTCATACCCTGTAGTACCATTAACCTGTCCTGCGAAGAAGAGGTTAGGAATCACTTTTGACTGAAGTGTGGGATGAAGCTGAGTAGGATCGAAATAGTCATATTCTATGGCGTAAGCAGGACGATAGACGTGTACATTCTCAAATCCGGGTACCAACTTCAATGCTTTATACTGCACATCGAATGGTAACGATGAGGAGAATCCCTGAAGATAATACTCATTGGTATTCCAACCCTCCGGTTCGAGGAATAACTGATGACTGTCTTTATCTGCAAAAGTTCTGAGTTTGTCCTCAATGCTCGGACAGTATCGCGGACCGATTCCAACTATCTTGCCCGAGAAAAGAGGAGAAAGGTGGAATGCCGATTTGAGAATCTCGTGAACTTCATTTGAGGTATGAGCTATGTAACAAAGTTTCTGAGGGACCCCTGCCTGAATGGGTGAGTTGTAGTTCAGGAAAGAGAACTTGGCAGGATCCTCGTCTCCGTATTGAGGAATGAGCTGGGAGAGGTCAACAGAGCGGACATCTATTCTGGGGGGTGTTCCGGTCTTCATTCTCGAGGTAGTCACTCCCCTATCTGCCAACACCTGAGTCAATGTGTCTGAAGAAGGTTCTGAGATACGACCTCCTTCACTCGAGGTCTGTCCCACGAATATTCTGCCATTGAGGAATGTTCCCGCTGTGATTATAAAGCATTTTGCGTGAAATTTTACGCCCGTAGATGTTGTAACCGAAGTAATATTCGATTCTGAGAAGGCAAAATCGACTGCTGTATCCGCCCAAATATCTAAGTTACAGGCATTTTCGAGGATGTGACGCCAGTGTTGGGAATAATACATTCTGTCACACTGTGCTCGGGGGCTCCACATAGCCGGACCCTTGGACTTGTTAAGCATTCTGAATTGGATAGTGCTGGAGTCGGTAACGATCCCGGAATATCCCCCAAGAGCGTCTATCTCTCTGACTATCTGCCCTTTAGCAATACCACCAATAGAAGGATTGCAGGACATTTGGGCTATTTTGCCCATTTCCATTGTTATCAAAAGGACAGATGATCCCATTTTTGAAGCGGCCATTGCTGCCTCACAACCGGCGTGGCCCGCTCCCACTACTATAATATCGTAACATTCTTGCATAAGTTGCAAAATTACAAATTTTAGGATTTGCTTCTACCCTATCTGATATTTTTGAACTGTGAAAATTTCTGGACCGCACATTTGCTCCAGAAGGGAGAGTGCTTTCTCCTCCTGCAGTTTCATCTCGTTAAACTCTTCGGGAGTGTGGTCGTCGAAACCGATACAATGAAGTATTCCGTGAATGATTACCCGATAAAGCTCGCGGTTAAATGTGGTCTCATAGGTCGAGGCATTTGCCAGAACCGTGTCGAGACTGATGAAGATATCTGCACTTACCCTACCCTTTGCCGAAGAGTAAGGATCGTACTCCGAAGTATCGAAAGTAATGATATCAGTATAGTAATCGTGTTGAAGAAATTGCTTATTGATATTTAAAAGGTATTCATCACTGCAGAAAATGAAATTTATTTCGCCGGGAGCAAGAGTTTTGGACGATAATATTTCTTTAATCCAATTTTTAATTGCAATTTTGCGTCGTAAAATAAAAGACGCATCTTCTACTTGAAAGTGAATCATTGTGGTCTGATGTTTGTAAATTATTATGTAAAAATATAAATAAATAAGTATTATGTCAAAAGTAAGTGTTATCGGAGTAGGAAATGTTGGCGCAACTTGTGTTAACGTCCTTGCAACAATGGGTATTGCTAAAGAAATCGTAATGCTCGACGTTAAAGAAGGTTTCGCTGAAGGTAAAGCGATTGACCTACAACAATCATCTAAAATAAATGGTTTCACCACAAAAATAACCGGAGTTACCAACGACTTCAAAGCTACCGCCAATTCAGAAGTTGTAGTAGTTACCTCAGGTCTTCCAAGAAAACCTGGTATGACCAGAGAAGAACTTATCGGTACTAATGCAAATATCGTTAGAAACGTAGTGGGAAATGTTATGAAATATTCTCCTAATGCTTTCGTTATTATGG
This sequence comes from Candidatus Coprenecus sp., assembly GCA_045635245.1. Taxonomy (GTDB): domain Bacteria; phylum Bacteroidota; class Bacteroidia; order Bacteroidales; family UBA932; genus Coprenecus. Next base: position 7,319 of record JAZRBT010000130.1, on the reverse strand, counting down.
TTTCCAATCCTATGGATACTATGACATATTTGGCATACAAAACTTGCGGTATCAAGAAAAACCGCCTTATCGGTATGGGTGGCGCACTTGACAGCAGCAGATTTATCTTCTATTTGAGCCAGGCTCTTAAAGCTCCTATGTGTGACGTGGACGGTATGGTTATCGGTGCTCACGGTGATGCTACAATGGTTCCTCTAATGAGCAGTGCTACTTACAGAGGTGGTAAAGTGGACAGAATTCTTTCAAAATCAGCAAGAGAGAAAGTGATTGCTGACACAATGGTCGGTGGTGCTACTATCACAAAACTATTGGGAACTTCTGCATTCTACGCTCCCGGTGCTTGTGCAGCTTCTCTTGTAAAAGCTATCCTTTTGGACGAAAAGAGAATCATCCCTTGCAGCGTTCCTCAAAACGGAGAATATGGTGAAGAAGACATTTGTTTGGGTGTTCCTATCGTAATCGGTAAGAAAGGTGTTGAAAAAATCGTGAAACTTGAACTTACCAAAGAAGAGGAAGCAAGATTCCACGAAGGTGCTGAAAAGCAAAGAAACACTAACAAAATTCTACACGAACTAGGTCTAATTTAGAGTTTTCAACATATTTCTTAACAATTTTTTGCAGAATTTAAGAAATAATAACTACTTTTACGACCTGATTTAATTTAAGACAAAATGGAAGTTAAAAAATCTCCTAAAGCGAACTTAGAGAACAAAAAATTGTTCTTCAGAGAAATCGGATTGATTTTATCTCTAGGAATAGTGCTTATGGCATTTGAATGGAGCACCGAAGAGAAAGGTGAATCAATACTACAAGAAGAAGTAGCAGTAGAAGTAGAAGTGGAAACAATTCCTATTACTACTGAAGCACCTCCTCCTCCTCCAGAAGCACCTAAAGTACCCGTACTATCTGACCAGATCGACATCGTGGATGACGATATCGTAGTTGATACAGACCTTTTCATCAGTATGGAAGATGATGCCAGTCTTGGTGTTGAGATTATGGACTATGTAACTGATGTTTATGAGGAAGTGATTGAAGAAGAAGCAATTCCTTTTGCTGCAGTAGAAGAGCGTCCTACTTTTATGGGTGGTGACCCTCAAAAACTTTTCTCTCAATGGGTTGCAAAAAATCTTCAATATCCTGAAGTAGCAAGAGAAAACGGTATCCAAGGTAGAGTAACTCTACAGTTTACTGTTGAAACTGACGGATCATTGAAAAACATTAGAGTCCTCAGAGGTATTGACCCCTCATTGGATAAAGAGGCTATCAGAGTAGTTTCTTCTTCTCCTAAATGGACTCCAGGAAGACAAAGAGATAAAGCAGTGCGCGTTACCTTTAACTTCCCTGTTTACTTCCAATTGAGAAACTAAAAATTGATAATCCAATCAATAAATATCGGGTGACTAAATTATTTTTGGTCACCCTTTTTTTGAAATAAGGGGACAAAGAGTAGAAATTATGGAGAAAGAGATTAAGAAGGAGAACGTAGAAGAAATGGAAAAAACCATCGTCGTTTCTGTTATTGAACAGGGAACCGACGAACGTACTGTCGCAGAATATCTGGATGAATTGGAGTTTTTGGCTCTGACTGCCGGTGTTCAAAGTATTAAGAGATTTACTCAGAAACTTGAGAGATCGAACTCGAGAACATACGTCGGAACCGGAAAATTGGAAGAGATAAAACAATTTATTGAAGCCAATGAACTCAAATTGGTCCTTTTCGATGATGAACTCTCCCCCTCCCAACTGAGAAACCTCGAGAAAGAACTTAACTGCCGTATTCTCGACAGGACTAACCTTATCCTCGACATTTTTGCCCAAAGAGCGAAAACTGCATACGCAAAGACTCAGGTAGAACTTGCTCAATATCAATATCTTCTACCACGATTGACCCGAATGTGGACCCACTTGGAGAGACAGCGTGGTGGTATCGGTATGAGGGGTCCAGGTGAGAGTCAGATCGAGACCGACCGCAGAATTATTCTTAATAAAATCAGCTACCTGAAAGATCAGCTCAAAAAAATCGACAGACAGATGGCTTCCCAAAGGGGAAACAGAGGTTCGATGGTGAGAGTGGCTCTTGTGGGTTATACCAATGCCGGAAAGAGTACAACGATGAATCTCCTCTCCAAGAGTGATGTTTTTGCAGAAAACAAACTTTTTGCGACTCTGGACACCACAGTGCGCAAGGTGGTTATCGACAATGTTCCTTTCCTCCTATCAGACACAGTAGGATTTATCCGCAAACTTCCCACACAATTGATTGAATCTTTCAAAAGTACCCTTGATGAGGTTAGGGAAGCAGATATTCTGGTTCACGTGGTGGATATCTCCCACCCCTACTTCGAAGATCAGATAGAGGTTGTAAATCAGACTTTGAAAGATCTTGGAGTAAAAGACAAGCCTGTCTATCTGGTATTCAACAAAATCGATGCTTATAAGCACGTAGAGCAATCCGAGTTTGATTTTGAGGAGGAAAAAGCGGAAAATATATCTATCGAAAGACTCGAGAAAATGTGGATGGCAAAAGAGAATACCCACTGTATTTTTATCTCAGCAAAAGAGAAGATGAATATCGAGAAACTCCGCAGCGACCTGTATTCGATGGTTACAGAGATTCACAACGGAAGATACCCTTTCAACAATCTTCTCTATTAAAAATCCCACAAGGGTAAAAAATAAGTCTCAGCAAAGGCGACTGTCAAGGTCCAATTGCTGAGATTTTTTATTTGGAGTGAGGTTTATGACCTAATTCTGAGCTGAAATGAAGTCGATCAGAACCTCTGCTGTCTTCTGAGGATCTTCAATAAATGAATTGTGTCCGGTAGATGGTATTACAACCCCTTTTGCGTTAGGAATAAGGGTGAGAATATTCTGAGCCGACTCTACACTCATAAAGTTATCAGAGTCTCCAAAAACGAACAAAACAGGGGTTTTTGTCGATTTTAGGAATTCCACATTATCCTCTCTGCTCATAAGTCCTCTTAAAGAAGCTGAAATGCCGTAGGGATCGTGTGTTTCACATATCTCAATAGTCTCCTGAACCTTGAAATCCATTCGGCGAAGGTTTCCTTTTGCATACATATTTGGAATGGAGAGTTGGGCAAGAGTTAGGAGTTTTCCATTCTCTATTACCTCTATCTCTTTCAGTCTGCTCTCTCTTTTTTCGGGAGAATCTGCAAAAGGATTGGAATTGAAATGTATCAGTGAAGTGAATATCTCAGGGTATTTCTTAATACACATTTGTCCCACATAACCACCCATTGAGTGTCCTATCACTGCAACATCTTTCAACGATTTCTTGTTCATCAAATCGGCAAGAACATCGGCTATGAAAGACATATCATTGGATGTGGGATGTGAACCTGAAAGTCCGTGACCTGGGAGGTCCAAAGATATAAAACGGAAAGATTCAGGGATTAACTCCCTGAAATCTTCCCATATATATAATGTTTCGAGGTATCCGTGAAGGAACAATAGTGTCTTTTGACCTTTTTCGGAGTCTGAAACGTGAAGTGTAGTACCGTTAGCTGTAACGAAATACTCCATTTATGATTAGTCCTTTAATTTAGCACAAAGAAACTCTCTGTTAAGGCGTGCAATGTGCGAAACGGTGATTCCTTTAGGACATTCCATTTGGCAAGCCTGGGTGTTGGTACAAGCACCGAATCCCAATTCGTCCATTTTGGCAACCATATTCTTGGCACGGCGTGCAGCCTCAACTTTACCTTGAGGTAGAAGTGCCAATGAACTTACTCTTGCTGCTACGAACAACATTGCTGAACCGTTTTTACAAGTTGCAACACAAGCACCGCAACCTACGCAAGAAGCAGCGTCCATACTTTCATCTGCATCTTTCTTAGGGATAAGGATAGCGTTTGCATCTTGTGCTCCACCTGTGTTTACTGATACATAACCACCAGCCTGAAGGATTTGGTCGAATGCTCCTCTGTTTACCACAAGGTCTTTGATTACAGGGAAACCTGCACTTCTCCAAGGCTCGATAGTGATAGTGTCACCATCTTTAAATTTACGCATATGAAGCTGACAAGTTGTAATCTCGCTGTCAGGTCCGTGAGGGTGGCCATTGATATACAATGAACACATACCGCAGATACCTTCACGACAGTCGTGGTCAAATGCTACAGGACCTGAACCGTGGCAACCTTTATTTAGAGCAACAGGGTTGTTTCCTTCTCTGATAAGTTGCTCGTTTAGGATATCCATCATTTCAAGGAATGATGAGTCAGCAGAGATATTCTCTACTTTGTAGGTCTCAAAATGACCTTTATCTTTTGCGTTCTTCTGACGCCAAACTTTTAACGTAAAATTCATAATAATAACCCTTTAGTCTTTATAGTTACGTGTTGAAGGTTTAACAAATTCAAACTTGAGATCTTCTTTATGAAGTACAGGGGTTTCTTCTCCTTTGTATTCCCAAGCACTTACATACATAAAGTTTTCGTCATCTCTCTTGGTTTCACCTTCTTCTGTTTGCATTTCTTCTCTGAAGTGACCACCGCAAGACTCTTCTCTGTTAAGAGCGTCACGAGCCATAAGTTCACCGATTTCCATATAGTCAGCAAGACGAAGTGCTTTTTCAAGTTCCTGGTTGAACTCTCCGTTTTCGCCTGGTACATATACGTTTGTCCAGAAATCTTTGCGAAGTTTTTGGATCTCTACGATAGCTTTTTCAAGACCTGCTTTGTTACGTGCCATACCTACGTAATCCCACATAACAAGACCAAGTTTCTTATGATAGAAATCTACAGTTTCTTTACCTTTGATAGAGAACAATTTCTCGATTCTTGCTTTGATATCTTTCTCAGCCTGTTCGAATGCAGGGTGATTTGTATCTACCTTAGGAGCCTGGATCTTAGATGACAAGTAGTCTCCGATGGTGTAAGGAAGAATGAAGTATCCGTCTGCAAGACCTTGCATTAGAGCTGATGCACCCAAACGGTTTCCACCGTGGTCACTGAAGTTTGCTTCACCGATAGCATAAAGACCAGGGATGGTTGTTTGAAGGTTATAGTCAACCCAGATACCACCCATTGTGTAGTGGATAGCAGGGTAGATCATCATTGGCTCTTCGTAAGGATTGACAGCAGTAATCTTTTCATACATTTGGAACAAGTTACCATATCTTGCTGTAATCACATCTTTACCAAGACGTTTGATAGCTGTAGAGAAATCAAGGAATACTGCAAGACCTGTTTCGTTCACACCATAACCGGCATCACATCTCTCTTTTGCAGCACGTGAAGCAACGTCACGAGGCACAAGGTTTCCGAATGCAGGATAACGGCGTTCCAAATAGTAATCTCTGTCCTCTTCAGGAATTTGAGAAGCTTTGATTTGTTTTGCACGAAGCTTCTTCACATCTTCCATTTTCTTGGGAACCCAGATTCTACCGTCATTTCTCAATGACTCACTCATAAGGGTCAATTTAGACTGCTGGTCTCCGTGTACAGGGATACAGGTAGGGTGAATCTGTGCGAAACAAGGGTTAGCAAAGAATGCACCTTTCTTGTAACATTGCCAAGCAGCTGAACCGTTTGAGTTCATTGCATTTGTTGAGAGGAAAAATACGTTACCATATCCACCTGAAGCGATAACCACTGCGTGAGCACCGAATCTTTCGATAGCGCCTGTTTCAAGGTTACGGGCGATGATACCACGTGCTTCACCATCGATAATCACTAGGTCAAGCATTTCGTGACGAGGATATGATTGAACAGATTTTTTAGCGATTTGTCTGTTCAAGGATGCGTATGCACCAAGAAGAAGTTGTTGTCCGGTTTGTCCGCGGGCGTAGAATGTACGACTTACTTGCGCACCACCGAATGAACGGTTATCCAATAGTCCACCGTAATCACGTGCAAAAGGAACACCTTGAGCAACACATTGGTCGATAATCAGATTACTTACTTCAGCCAAACGATACACGTTTGCCTCTCTACTTCTGTAGTCACCACCTTTGATAGTGTCATAGAAAAGACGGTAAATCGAGTCGTTGTCATTTTGGTAATTCTTTGCAGCATTGATACCACCTTGAGCAGCGATAGAGTGCGCTCTACGAGGTGAGTCACTGATACAGAAGATTTTAACATTGTAACCCAATTCACCAAGTGATGCTGCTGCAGATGCACCTGCAAGACCTGTTCCGATTACAATGATATCCAACTTTCTCTTGTTAGCCGGACTTACCACTTTAATGGCTGCTTTGTGCTTTGTCCATTTTTCAGCCAAAGGACCTTCGGGAACTTTGGAAATTAATTTTTCCTCCATAATATAGTATTTATGATTGTTTTAGAAATTTCTTGCAATTTTACTCACTTTTTGCGACTTAAACAACTCTACCACCAAACTATTTGCCACTTAATTTCCACGCTTTTATGTACATTGGAACCGAAGATGGGTGTTTTAACAGATTGTGAAGTAAGAAATATAGTTTAACAAGTAAAAAATGTGTTTTTGAAAAGTGCTTTTTATAGAATAATCTGTTAGAGCGTTGAACCATTACTTCTCTCTCTAAATCAGACCATTTGTTACTACTGCTGCCACCGCCGAAATGATAAATTCCGGAGTCCAGCATCCCTATTCTCACCCCCTTGCTCCAAGCCATATAGAACAAGTCCAGATCCTCCGCATAAAGAAAATAATCCTCGCACCATTTCCCTATCAGAGAAAAATTGTCCTTTGATATAATCACCGATGCCCCCTTATACCAGAAACGGCTTTTAGTGCGGTTGAAATTCCAGTAGAAAAGATCCTTTATAAGCGGCAGAGGCATCTTGTCATTTTCCAGAGATCCGTCTTTATTCACAAGGGGATTGACATACAGCAAATCGTTGTTCAGAATCACCCTGCGGTAATCCTTGTTCATAGATTTGTCAAGGGTGGTATCGGGGTTCAGGAAGTGGAGAATACCCCCTGCAGCACAACTTGCTCCGATATTGTTGGCTTTTGCAAAACCGAGGTTCACTCCTGCATTCAACAATACAAATCTGGGGTCTGCAAAAAGTGGTTCACACTTGGCTACAGAGTAATCCTTGGAATTATTGTCCACCACAATAACCTCGTAATCTACCTCGATATTATCCTGAATACTTTTCAGACAATCGTACAGCAAATCCTTGGTATTGTAATTTACAATTATTATGGATATTTTCTTATTCATTTGATTTTCAAGAATTTAAAAACTGCCCTTTGTATATCATCAAACTCTTCGGACTTGTAAATATACTTATATGCGAGGAGTGTCAGCACAAAACCTGTGAAAAGTTGCAAAAGCATAATGCTCCATTGTGGCATTT
>JAZRBT010000129.1:0-6777 GCA_045635245.1 Candidatus Coprenecus sp. | reverse complement strand
TGTCTTCCTAAGACCGCTTGGCCTCCGACTTCCATAAAGATATTGCATTTGAGTTCTGCTCTGCAATCAGTCCAATGTTTAAGCTCTATGCCATCAAGAATGTAATTCTTCCCAAACTAAACATCAGTCAGATGAAGCAAGGGCTTGTATATGCAAACGAAGCTGACCTTCTGAATCTCGCACTTTTCGGCTGCACAGCCAAGCAATGGCAGGAAGCAAATCCAGAACTTGCCAAGACAATGAACATCAGAGATACAGCTACCATAAATCAGTTGATAGTTCTCTCCAATATAGAATCCTTTAATGCGGAACTAATCAAGCGAGGTCTCTCCAAAGAAGACAGGTTCAACATTTTGCATCGCACTGCAGAAGAACAACTGACTGTTTTGATTGCCAGAAACGCAGAGCAGAATTTTGCAAAACTGACATCTGAGGATTCAAAACTTATAAAGTAAGTTATATTTGCGGAAATAATTTCCAATGGCATATATTTTGTATATCTTTGCGCTGTATTAATATTTAAAAGAATAATAAAATGAGAAAGATTTTGATAATTGCAGCAGTTGCTTTTACTGCTCTTTTTGCCTCTGTGGCTGATATGAATGCTTCCGATAAAGGAAAAGTCAAACATTTGACCAAAGCGGAGTTTGTGAAATTGGTGTATGACATTGATAAAAATACTGAGAGTCTGGACTATCTTGGCAATAAGCCTGCAGTGGTGGATTTCTATGCTGACTGGTGTCGTCCCTGCAAACAGCTTGCTCCTGTTTTGGATGAGTTGGCGCTCGAGTATAAAGATGATATCGTCATTTATAAAATAAATACAGATAATGAGCGCGAACTTGCTCAGGCATTTGGAATTACTTCGATTCCTACCCTTATTTTTATCCCTGTGGAGGGTAATCCCCAAATGTCGCAAGGAGCTCTTCCAAAAGATACATTGAAAGAGATTATCAACGAGGTGTTGTTGAAGAAATAGAGGCTGTGGATATGTACGGTTTTAAAGATTGTTTGTGCAGAATCCGCGATCTTCAGCAGCATATTGCTTTGTTTGAGAAGGAACTCGAAAGCCGTTTTGGAATCTCGCTCAATGAAGGGATGGTTCTATGTTCCATCTCTTCGGCAGGAAGCCTTACCTGCGGGGCAATAGCCCAAATGTTGGCTATAACTCCTTCCAATTGTTCGAAAGTTATATCAAAGGTGGAGTCAAAAGGTTTGATTTCCAGAACATTGGGCAAGGAGGACAAAAGAGAGATGATTTTTGAGCTGACACCCGACGGGGAGGCCCTTTTGGGATGTATCAAATCATCGGATTTGACTATGTCAGATATGTTGAAAAAATAATAAAATAACTTGAAACTGATTATGTATAGAAGATTTCTTATCCCAATGGCAGTTCTTTTTGCTGCTGTTTCTTTGTTGTCCTGCAGCAAATCCACAAAGGTTTACAATGAGGGTATCAACATTATCCCCGTGCCGGTGGAAATGGAACTTTCGGAGCAGGAAGATTTCATTTTGAACAAATCTACTGTAATTGTGGCTGACGGAGAGTTACAAAGGGAAGTGGCAGAGTTTTTTGCTGCAAAAATTGCAAAATCGACAGGTTTTGATTTGAAAATCGTATCGGAAGCTCCAGCTGCGAATTTTATTTTGTTGGAAATCAATCCCGAAATGGAGATGAAGGAGGAGGGCTACACTTTGGAGGTCAATTCCCAATTTGTGATGGTTTCGGCAAAAGAGCGTTCGGGCCTTTTTTATGGAATGGCGACTTTGATGCAGCTTTTCCCTGCTGAGATTGAATCATTAGAAAAGGTGAGGGGTATTGAATGGTCGGCTCCCGCTGTTAAGATTGCCGATTATCCCCGTTTTTCATACAGAGGTTTGCACTTGGATCCTTGCCGTCACTTTATGAGTGTTGAGGATGTCAAGAAACATTTGGATTTGATGTCGATGTTCAAATTCAATATTATGCACTTCCATTTGACTGAGGATCAGGGTTGGAGAATAGAAATCAAAAAATATCCTCTTCTTACCGAACTTGGCTCGAAGAGAGTTGAGGGTGAGGGATTTGTACACGAAGGATTTTATACTCAGGAGGAATTGAAAGAGTTGGTGGAATATGCGAGAATGAGAAATATTACCATTATTCCTGAGATAGAGGTTCCAGGTCACGCTCTTGCTGCGATAACAGGTTATCCCTGGTTGAGCTGTAATGAGCAGGAGACTACTCCGAGAATTATCTGGGGTGTGGAAGATGTTGTGATGTGTGCCGGTAAGGAGACCACATTTGAGTTTGTGGAAGATGTAATTAAGGAAGTTGTCGAAATTTTCCCTTCGGAGTATATTCATATCGGTGGCGACGAATGTCCTAAAGGCGAATGGGAAAAATGTCCTTTGTGTCAGGCAAAAATCAAGGAATTGGGCATTGACAAAACCATTAAGGGGCACACTCCCGAAATGAGACTTCAAAGTTATTTTATCGAGAGAGTCGAGAAAATTGTAGAGAAATATGGAAGAAAGATTATCGGTTGGGATGAAATTCTCGAGGGAGGACTTGCTCCAAGTGCTACAGTAATGTCGTGGAGAGGTCTTTGGGGTGGAATCGCTGCTGCAATGCAGGGACACGATGCCATTATGACCCCTTCTACCGATGGTTATTATTTTGACCATTATCAAGGTGACTATCGTATTGAGCCAATGGCTATCGGTGGATTTACAACTCTTGAAAAGGTTTACTCTTACAATCCTGTTCCCGATACAATCAAGGCTCTGGGTCTGGAACACCATATATTAGGTGTTCAGGGAAATACCTGGTCAGAATATATGTATGACGAGAGTGTCCGTGAGTACAGAATTTATCCAAAGGCGTTTGCCCTTGCAGAAGTGGCGTGGAGTCCTATGGAGAGAAAAGATTTCAAAGATTTTGACAGAAGAGTCAATAACGCTTATGTCCGTTTGGACCAATATGAAGTGAATTATCATATTCCTCAACCTGAACAACCAGGTGGTTCATATAATTTCATCGCTTTTGTAGACAGTACAGTTATGGAATTTACCACTACCCGTCCTGTTAAGATGGTTTACACTTTGGACGGAAGTGAGCCGACTCCTTCATCAAGAGAGTATACAGAGCCATTTGTTCTGACTGAAAATACAACTGTGAAAATCCGCAGTGTTCTTCCTTCAGGCAAATGTTCTCCTGTCAGAACCATCATTGTGGAGAAACAGCAATATGCTCCCGCTACCGAAGTTGAGGGTGCTCAACAAGGTCTGAAGATGGAAGTTACTCAGGGAACATTCCTTAACAGAGCACAGCTGAACAGTCAGCAGAGAGAGTGGAGCCAGAGTGTTATCGAGTCTACAAGAGACCTTGTAAATGTAGTTCCTTCAGACAATTATATGAGAGAGAATTTCCCTCAGTTTGCATCTGTTGCAACAGGTTATATTATGATACCCGAGGACGGAATCTATTATTTCGGAACCAATTTCAATGATTTGTCAATCGACGGAAAATTGGTGGTGGACAACGATGATAAGGTTAAGAGATACTCTTCGACAGGTACTTCTGTCGCTTTGGCAAAAGGTCTGCATCCTATAAAAGTTACATTCCTCGGTCATATTTTGGGCGGATGGCCCTCAAACTGGGATAGAGGAGATATTATGATGAGAGAGAAATCTGATGAGAAATTCTACAGAGTCACTCCTGAAATGTTGTGGTACTAAAAATCATTTGTGGTATGAAAAAACATTCTCTTTATCCGTTTATAGCCGTTTTTATATTGCTTTTGGCGAGCTCCTGCAAAGAGGATTCGGCTCCCGCTCCCTACGGAGTGCTCCCTTCACCGAAACAAGTGGAGTGGCAGAAGATGGAGTATTATATGTTTGTCCATTTCGGACCAAATACTTTTACTGATGTGGAGTGGGGAAATGGACGTGAAAATCCCGATGTTTTTGCCCCTACAGATCTCGATTGCAGACAATGGGCTCAGACAGCAAAGCTGGCGGGAATGAAAGGAATTATCATTACCGGAAAGCACCACGACGGATTCTGCTTGTGGCCAAGTGCTTACAGTACCCATACAGTAAGGGAAAGTTCCTGGAGAGATGGCAAAGGTGATGTGCTGAAAGAGTTGTCGGAGGCTTGTGCTGAATATGGACTCAAATTCGGAGTTTATGTCTCTCCCTGGGACCAGAATCATCCTGAATATGGCAGGGGTGGTTACAATGAGGTTTTTGCAGGGACTCTTTCTGAGGTTCTGACCAACTACGGAGAGGTGTTTGAACTTTGGCTGGATGGTGCATACGGAGGTCATCCCGACTCTACATTCAGATATGATTGGAAATTGTTCCACGAAACTGCTTATTCCAAAAGGCCTGATCTGATAATTTTCAGCGATATCGGACCCGATTGCAGATGGGTTGGAAATGAGAGAGGAAAAGCTCCTTCGACCAACTGGTCAAGACTTGATACTGATGGCTTTGCTCCAGGTGGGTTTGCCCCATCCCACGACACTTTGGGTCAGGGTAATGTTCACGGAAAGTACTGGATTCCTGCAGAATGTGATGTTTCACTCCGTCCGGGATGGTTTTATTCACCCTCTACCGATGACAAACAGAAAAGTGTGGAACATTTGATGGATATTTATTACTCATCGGTGGGTCACAACAGCACATTGTTGTTGAATGTACCTCCGGACCGCAGAGGTAAAATTCCTGCTGCCGACTCTCTGAGGTTGATGGAATTTGCTGCTGCAAGGGCAGAGGCTTTCGGGGCAGATTATACCGAGGGTGGACAAATTGTGGCAGAACATACCCGAGGCGGTGGAAAGTTTGGAGCTGAAAATATGGTCGATGGCCATTATGACACTTATTGGGCAACTGATGACGAGGTTACTCAAAGTTCATTTACCGTTTCTTTTGAAAAAGAGACTCCCATTAGTGGCGCAATGATTCAGGAATATATACCATTGGGCCAGAGAATCAAGGAGTTCAGCATTGAATACATTGGTGCGGAAGGGGAGTCCTGGAGAGAAATTTACAGAGGTACCACCATCGGATACAAGAGACTTGTGAGATTTGATCAGGTGAATGCTCTCAAGGTGAAATTCAATATTTTGGACTCGTTCGCGTGTCCCTTGATTAACAATGTGGAGATTTATTGAAATTAATATTTCTTTAATATATCTTTGCACAGATTTTGAAATTTAATACCAAATAATATGAATCTTAGAAAACTATTCCTTTCGGCGACAGTAGCAGTAATGGCTATTTTCGCGGCTTCTTGTAATAAGAGCGAGGATGTTATCATTCCCGTAGATATTACAGTTTCAGAAGAAGCAATTGCTATCGATTCCACAGGTGGAACAGCAACCCTTGTGTTGAAAAGTAACAGACCATGGTCGGTTGAGAAGATTGTTGATAATCCGTGGGGTAATGAAAACGCTGACTGGCTTACAGTAGAGCCTATGTCAGGTGACGCAAATGTAGACGGTATCAATATCACTGTTAAGGCAGGTGTCAATGCTACCGACTCGATTAACTACGAAAGAAGCGTAATCGTTTATTTCAGAACTGACAAAGAGATTTTCGCTTCTACAATTGTTACTCAGGATGGTGTTATGAAACCCAATGCCTGGACTTATGTTTCAATCGCAGATCTTAGAGAACTTGCTCCCGAATCAAATACTTCAGAAGATAGAATCTCTATCGATGAACCTTGGATGCTAAGAGGAGTTGTGGTATCTGCCAACGATCCTCAGACTGTTTCAAACAAAAACTTGTTTATCCAGGACGATACCAAACCAGGTAGCGGTCTTTTGATTTACTCAGACGCATTTGCAAGTTGTAACTTCGGTGATGTAGTTGAGGTGAAACTTAAAGGTGGTGTTATGTACTACTACTACAAGATGCTTCAATTTGTTCCTGAAAACACTTCAATGGTTGTAAATACAGGTGAAAAAGAAGAACCCGAAGCGGCATTTATTGAAAATGGTGAAGATTTCGTGAATGGTCTTTACGAAGGTCAATATGTTAAGATGTTTGCACAGGTTACCACAGAGTCTTTGGGATTGACAATGGGTGAAAGTCCAAAAGTTGAGACTGAGGATGGTTCTTCATTCCTGATGTATTCTCGCAGCAATGTTCCTTGGGCAGGTGCTGACGTTCCTCAGGGTGCAGGTGACTTGTATGGTCTATGTAGCAGCTACAGCGGTGTTTATCAAGTGGTTCCTCAAAGAGAATCTGACTTTGAAGGTATGACTGGTGCTCGTTTCAAAGGAAGACCTACAGTTGTTACCAATGATGCAGTAGTAAGTGAAGATATGACTTCTGCTACCCTTAGCGGTTCATATACTTACGATGGTGAAGATGCTGACATTACCGAAGTGGGTTTTGCAGTAATGACCTCGGCTGAAGAAGAATTCACTTATACTTCAGTAGAAAAAGCTGCTGAGTTTGAATATGTTTTGGAAGATCTTCAGGCAGCTACTACTTACAAATACAAAGCTTACATCAAGATTGGTGAGAGAGTTTATGAAGGTGCAGAAAAATCTTTCGCAACTTCAAGTTCTGAATATACTCCTATCGCTCAAGTTGAAGATGGTGGTACATATACAATGAACGGTGTTGTAACTGCAAGAAGTGCCCGTGGTTTCATTTTGACTGACAACACAGGTTCTATCTTCTATTACAACAGCGCATATACCGATGAATATGCAATCGGACAGGAACTTACCGTTACAGGTACTATCGGAAACTACAACAAAGGTCTTCAAATCA
>JAZRBT010000128.1:0-1076 GCA_045635245.1 Candidatus Coprenecus sp. | reverse complement strand
TGTCATAATCCACCACAGTAATATTGGCATTCTTGATTTCCATAGTGGTCGCCCAGGGGAAAACAAGCATCACAAGACAAGGAAGTACAAATATTAAAGATATTATGAATTTGTCCCTCCAAAGTTGTTTGAACTCTTTTTCTATAAGGTACTTTATCATAATCGGTCTTTATATTTATAAACGCTGAATGAAGTTATGGCTACGAGGAAGGCAAACAGAATAAGTACGATATCAAGACAATACTTGACACTTACTCCCTGAATCATAAGGGCTTTCATCGCATCAATATACCACCGCGCAGGTATCACATTTGAAAAATATTGCAATGCTACCGGCATACTTTCAATAGGGAACAACATTCCTGAAAGGAGCAGGGTAGGCAACAGAAATACCATTGCAGAGATAAGAATCGCCTCCTCCTGAGTAGATACAAGGGTCGAAACCAGAATACCCAGACTTAGCGATACCATTATATATAATAGAGATATCATTACCACCCAAAGCATACTTCCGCTGACTGGAACCTGCAACAGATATATGGCAAGGAATATGGTGGTTGCAAGATTGATTGCTGATATTGCAAAATATGGAATGGTCTTGGCCAGAATCACAAGGAAAGGTTTTACGGGAGATACCAGCAACACTTCCATTGTTCCTCTCTCCTTCTCCCTTACAATCGAAACAGAGGTCATCATCGAGCAGACAAGGGTCAGAATCATACCCATCACCCCGGGAACAAAGTTGAACGAACTCTTCATCTGGGGATTATAAAGCATTGTGGTAGAAGGTTTTATCTCTACAGGAGGAATCCAGTTCGGATCCATATTGTTCATTATCACCTCCTCGGCAAGATCACTCTGGGAGGTGGCGATGATATTCCTCAAATAGAATTGTGCCATTTGGGCAATATTCATATTGGTACCATCGAGCAATATCTGGATATTTCCTTTTCCCTCGTGGGAGAGCTGATAATAAAAGTGCTCTTCAAAAATAATTGCGACCTCTATATTGTTATTCAGAAAAGCTGCGTCAAGTTCCTCTTTTTCAGCAGCATCCAACACTACCGTAAAATACT
>JAZRBT010000127.1:0-3575 GCA_045635245.1 Candidatus Coprenecus sp. | reverse complement strand
TACACCAAAAGTTACACCAATATCGCTGTAACTGTAATGACCACCCTAATGCTTGTCCACTATTTCCAGCGCTCACTCATCTTCCCATTCCTGATGAAAGGGAAGAGCCAGATTCCGGTAGCAATTGTCGCTATGGGAGCTGTTTTCAATCTTTCAAATGCTTATATGCAAGGGGGTTGGCTATTCCACTTCGCTCCCGAAGGATTGTACACTGTAGAATGGCTCAAAACTCCACAATTCATAATCGGCACAATCATATTCCTGTTCGGAATGGTTGTAAACCTTCATTCTGACTACATTATCCGCCATTTGCGCAAACCCGGAGACACAAAACACTATATTCCCAAAGGTGGAATGTTCAAATATGTTTCATCAGCAAACTACTTCGGAGAATTTACCGAATGGCTTGGATTTGCGATACTGACCTGGTCTTATCCCGGAGCAATCTTCTGCTTGTGGACTTTTGCAAACCTTGCACCAAGAGCAGGCTCTCTATACAAAAAATACACTGAAGAATTCGGAGAAGAGTTCACAAAACTTAAAAGAAAAAGAATTATACCATTTATATACTAATATATGGATTCATTGATTTTTACACCCGGAAAAATTGGTCCTATTGAGATTAAAAACAGGATAATCAGGGCTTCAGCATACGAGGGGATGTGTGAAAACCACGCCCCAAGCGAACAACTCAAAGAGTACCATACAGCACTTGCTCGTGGCGGTGTAGGTATGACATCTGTTGCATACGCTTCAGTCTGCAAAAGCGGACTTTCATTCCACAGACAATTGTGGATGAGAGAGGAGATTGTACCCGGCTTGAAAGAATTGACAGACAGCATACACGCCAATGGTGCAAAAGCGTGTATCCAACTTGGACACTGCGGCAATATGTCACACCGCAGATTCTGTGGTCAAAGACCTGTTGGGGCATCTAGTGGATTTAACCTCTACTCCCCTACTTTTGTCCACGGATTGCGCAAGGACGAAATGATCCAAATTGCCAAAGACTACGGAAATGCTGTCCGTTTGGCAAAAAAGAGTGGTTTTGACGCAGTGGAGATTCACGCAGGACACGGATATCTTATCTCACAATTCCTGTCACCATACACAAATCACCGGAAAGATGAATTCGGCGGATCGCTTGAAAACAGAATGAAATTTATGGAAATGGCTATCAAAGAGGTGATGGAAGCTGCCGGAGACGAGATTGCTGTTATGGTAAAGGTCAATACCAGAGACGGTTTCAAAGGTGGAATGGAAATTGACGAGTGTATCGAAGTTGCCAAAAAACTCGAACAACTCGGAGTTCATTGCCTAGTTCTCAGTGGCGGTTTTGTCAGTCGTGCTCCAATGTATGTCATGCGTGGTGCAATGCCAATGAAGGCCCTTACAGGATATATGCCCTGGAAAGATTTGTGGTGGTTGAGAATCGGAGTTTCCCTTTTCGGAAAACTGCTGATTAAGGACCAGCCATACAAAGAGGCTTTCTTCTATGAAGATGCACTAAAATTCAGAGCTGCGGTAAAAATGCCTCTGGCTCTTGTTGGAGGTCTCCACTCGCGCAAGACCATCGATATGGCTCTAAATTCAGGATTTGAATTTGTAGAAATGGCTCGTCCTCTTGTTCACGATACTGATTTCGTAAACAAATTGAGAGACGGTATTGTAGAGGAGAGCGGTTGTCGCCACGCAAACTATTGCGTAGCAAGAATATACAACATTGATATGCAGTGCCACGAGCATTGTAAAGTTGCTTCCAAAATCCAGAAGGAATTGGATCGCAATATGAAACGTTGGGAAAAATAACAAATATTGGGTGGGGTGCTCTATCGCTGCGTTTACGTAGAGGAAAGTCCGGGCAGGACAGAGCATCGCACTGTGGAAAGCACAGGTAGGCGTAAGTTTACGAGAGAGGTAACAGAAAATAACCGCCGACAAATCCTTTCGGACTAATCGGTAAGGGTGAAAATGTGGGGTAAGAGCCCACGTACGTTTGTGGAGACATACTCGTAGTACCTTTCTGCGACCTGCAAGGCCAAATATACCGACAATTAAGAGTTGCTCGCTCAATGTCGGGGGGTAGGCTGCTCAGATAAATGATAGAGGCTTGATTTTCAAGTACAGAACTCGGCTTATAACCCCACCCATTATTTTATTATCCAAGCAGTTTCTACCACACAACACTGCCATTACTTCAGTTCGGCAAATTCCCCATCATTATAAAATTCATCAGCATTTCCCTGTTTGAGATAGTAGAAATACCTGTCTGTTTCAAAACGATACGTTCTCCCTTTCAAACCCGAGACAACTCCATTTCCATCAATCTCTTTAAGATAACTTCTGGGCACTAAGTAATCCCATACGTCAAATTGAGGAACATATCCTTCCTGATGAATTACATTTCTGGCAAAGATGTTTGGAACATTGCCACTTCGTGCGATATAAGTAGAAGATGTGTAAGCACTTTCAGGATAGCAAATTATTTTTGCACTCCTCAGTGGCGAAGCACTTCCCAAAGCAAATGACGCAACCTTTGAATCCCATTTTGAATTCATCGAGTAAACAAGTCTTATCAGCTCTCCATTTTCGACCAATTCCACCGAGCCATTATGTTCCAGCCCAACTTGATACTCCATATACTTGTAAACATCTATCTTCACGGGACTTGAACTATAAGTCATAGTATTATCCCATCCGACTATGGTATATACTCCATTGGCATTCCCTACAGCGGTTATAACTCCGGCAGAGGTAATTTTGATATCATTCGTAAGATTTCCATCAGGATCACTGACTTGCCACTTAACTGAGGTATTTGGAGCTTTGGAAACAGACAAAGAGAGTTTGCTGGGAATTGTATTTACTGCAGCAGAGGAATAATCTGAGACATTGAGCAATTCCTTCGATCCTGAAAGAGATATGGATACAGCAGGATACACATTGACATCTATCTCGTCGTAAATATATGAAAGTTGCCTGTAGGATACTCTTACTCTAACCCTTGTTGCACCACTGACCCTTTTGCCTGTTACTACTCCATTTGCATCTACATCGGCGTATGCGGAACCTGCCACCATCTGCCAGACCAGAGGAAACTCCCCTGGAGGAACAGACTGAAGATTCACTTTCACACCATACCCTTGATAGGTATTGATTATTTTATCAGTAATAGAGAGAGTAGGTTCTTTCACATCGAACACCACCACATCTGTAGCACCTGTAACAGAGCGGATTCTGATACGCGCCTCTCCTACTCCGACAAAACTCACCAGACCATCTTGGGTAACAGTCGCAACCTTCTCATTTTCACTGACCCACACTGCGTGAACATCGTATGGAATTCTCTTGGACAGAGTCAGTTGAAGAGTCTTTAGAATATACACCTGAGAAGGAAGGTTTGTTTTATCAATCTCAACATTGCCGATACTGACATCAAACTCATCGCTTATCTCCACCCCATTGAGTGAAGCACCCAATTGATATCTTCCTATAAACTCATTCTCCAATAAATCGGGATTTATGTTATTCACAATAATTCTATTCCCCGAAATAAATACTGCAGACTCATCTCC
>JAZRBT010000126.1:0-7922 GCA_045635245.1 Candidatus Coprenecus sp. | reverse complement strand
ATCGAGAAGGGTATTACCTATATTCCTATCTACTATATTATGTTTTTTCACAATATTTCAAATGTAGTGGGAGAATTTTAGACACATTCGTTAAGGTCAAAATTGAGTGTGGGTGACTAAAAAGTCTTATGACTGGTTGGTTGCAAATCCTTGCTGTCAACTTATAATTTTACAATATTAGTTAATATATTCATCTTTGTAACTAGTCAATGATTTTATTGCTTCAAACATCCTATTGGAACAATGTAAATTCCATCTTCGGGGCGACGATAGGCGTGTTCGCCTGTTGCCGTTAATATCATTTTAAAAGCAGGTGCTTTCATTCGGGTAGTGTCAATCTGCCTGGCTAATGTAGTAAGTGTTTCTACACCTTCGTTTATCAAGGTTTCGCCTCCAAGTTTGACTTCAATAAGTCCATACTGTCCGTTTCGAAGATGTACAACTGCATCACATTCCAAACCGCTTTTATCTCGATAATGATATACTTTACCGTTTAATGCTTCTGCAAATACACGCAAGTCTCTTACGCACATTGCTTCAAAAAAGAACCCCATTGTCTTCAAGTCATTCATTAAATCGGCTGGACCTAACCCTAATGCAGCAGTAGCAATAGATGGGTCAACAAAATAGCGTGTATCTGCTGTGCGGATTGCAGTCTTTGAACGAAGATTCGGATTCCAAGCCGGCATATCTTCTACCACAAATATTTTTCTTAAAGCTTCGAGGTAAGAACTTATTGTGTCATCATCAAGTGTTGCAGTGTCATTATTCTTCAGGTCCTCCTTTAATGTTGCAATAGATGCTTGCGTTCCCTGATGTCGGGCATATGCTCTCATCAGGCGTTGTACTCGCTCTGAAGCTCTTTTGACGCCATCAACTTTGGTTATATCCTCTTTGGTTACAGCATCATAGTAATCAAACGCTTGTTCCAATGCCGCTTCTTCAGGTAATCCGACAGCCATAGGCCAACCACCACGACAAATGAGGAAAGCAATGTCTTGCAATTTAAGTTCATTCTTTTCAAGTATTTTTTCTGGAGTAGTAAACAAATTGCCAAGACTTACCTTTCCATTTGACTCGCCAGACTCAAACAAGGACATAGGTCGCATAGTCAACCAAGCAATACGTCCTGTTCCGGAATGTTCTCTTTCCTCTTCAGCCTCCTTGTCGGGAACAGCAGAGCCTGTTAAAATGAACTGCCCCATTTTACGGCGGTGGTCAACAGTGTATCTTACAGCATCCCACAATTTGGGTACAGTCTGCCATTCGTCAATAAGCATTGGTGTGTCACCTGACAATGCTGCATCGGTATCTATTTCCAAAAGGCTCTTGAAATTGTTCTTTACATCAGTTCGAGCCAACAATATTTTGCTGGCTGCAACCTCCTCTGCTGTTGTGGTCTTTCCACACCATTTGGGACCTTCTATCAGTATAGCTCCCTTTGCCTGCAGTTTCTTTTCAAGCAGGCCATCCATTATTCTATGTCTGTAACCATCCATAAATTAAAGCATTTACTACTACAAAGGTAATTAATTAATTCTATATTCGGTAAAAAGGGATGATTTTTTTCGGTAATTTGGCATTGATTTGTTCGGTAAAATAGAATTAAGACATTGAAATACAATTACCGTTATAATCATTTTATGATGATTGTTGCAAGCTTATTGCTAATTATTTCGTTCTATGTGGCAAAAATTCTCGTTTCCGCAACTCTTGAGTGCAAAGAATAAGTTGAACACTTCCATCTTCCGGTAAGACGATGAGATTAGAAGAAGTATATAGTAACGCGAAAATAACTATAGACCTCATCAGAAAATCAGTTGAATAGCCTATAGCAATAAAGAAAGGATGGCGAAATTTCGTCATCCTTTCTTTTTATTTTGTTTCAGTTTTGACTATTTGATAACGCCAAGTTCTTTACCGATTTTGGTAAATGCAGCGATACATCTGTCAAGGTGTTCGATTTCGTGACCTGCAGAAACTTGAACTCTGATACGAGCTTCGTTTTTGGGAACTACAGGATAGTAGAAACCGGTTACATAGATACCTTCTTCAAGAAGTTTTGCAGCCATAACTTGTGAAAGTTTTGCATCGTAAAGCATAACTGCGCAGATAGCCGATTCGGTAGGTTTGATATCGAATCCTGCCTCTTTCATCTTTGTGATGAAGTAGTCGGTATTGCTGTGAAGTTTGTCCTGAAGTTCGTTGGTTTCAGACATCATATCGAACATTCTGATACCTGCTGCTGCGATCATAGGAGGGATTGAGTTAGAGAACAAGTAAGGACGAGATCTTTGGCGAAGCATTGCGATAATCTCTTTTTTACCTGTTGTGAATCCACCTACTGCACCACCGAATGCTTTACCGAGGGTACCGGTGATGATTTCGATTTTACCGCGAAGGTCATATCTTTCAGTAACACCACGACCTGTAGCACCTACAACACCTGCTGAGTGAGATTCGTCGATCATCACCATTGCGTTGTATTTCTCTGCCAATTCGTAGATTTTGTCAAGAGGACAAACGTTACCGTCCATTGAGAATACACCGTCGGTTACGATAAGGCGGTGACGTTGAGCTTGTGCAAGTTTAAGACAGTTTTCCAACTCTTCCATATTTGCATTGGCGTAACGGTATCTTTGAGCTTTGCAAAGACGAACACCGTCGATGATAGATGCGTGGTTCAATGAGTCAGAGATGATAGCGTCCTGGTCGTTAAGAAGTGGTTCAAATACACCACCGTTAGCGTCGAAACAAGCTGCATAAAGGATAGTGTCTTCTGTACCGAAGAATTCAGCGATTTTCGCTTCAAGTTGTTTGTGAAGGTCACCTGTACCGCAGATGAAACGTACACTTGACATACCATATCCGTGGGTGTCCAATGCGTTTTTAGCTGCTTCTACCAATTCTTTGTTGTCTGCAAGACCAAGGTAGTTGTTAGCACAGAAGTTAAGGACGTTTTGACCGGTGCTTACTTTGATGGCTGCACCCTGAGGAGAAGTGATAACTCTCTCATTTTTATATAGGCCTGCTTCTTCAATGTTTTTAAGTTCTGCTTGAAGGAAGGCTTGAAAATCTTTGTACATAGCTTGAATATTTTAAAATTTTGACAAAGATAATTATTTAAGTTTTTATTTGGCATAAAAATTGCCCCAAAATTCGTGGTTTAAAAATTAGAAAACTAAAAAAGTTTTATTAGTTTTGCGGCTCCAAATTCATTATAATGGCAACAAGAACTCAAATATTGGAAACATCATTGCAACTTTTCCTCGCAAAAGGGTGCAAGAATGTAACTATGGACGATATTGCGTCGGAGAACGGAATGTCGAAGAGGACTCTGTATGAGATGTTTAAGGACAAGTCTTCGTTGTTGGATGAGAGTCTGACCACACTCCACGAGAGAAAGATGGAGGTTATCAGCCAGTTTTTGACCAATCACGAGAATATTCTTCAGATGTTATTGGATTCAATCGACAGTGGAGATGAGAAAATTCTTGACACTCATTACAATTTTATGAAAGAAGTCAAGAGGTATTATCCGGAGTTGTATCAGAAATTTATCAAAACTTTCCACCGCCACCAGTATGAAATGCTTAAAAAGGTGCTGGAAAAGGGTTATGATGATGGATTCTTTGTAAAAGAGGGAATCAGATACGACGATGTGGCTTATTCGTTGTTGATGCTTTCCAGCAGAAAGTCTGAACTGAATATGTTGGAGTATTCGGAACTCGATCACAGAAAGGCTGTTTCGGAGATGGTGTTGCTCATCATCCGAGGTCTTTCCACCCCAAAAGGAATGAAAATAATAGATAATCATATAAAGAATAAATTAAAATGAAGAGAATCTTTTCAACTTTATTAATGCTTCTGGCAGCATTGGTTTCCCTTTCTGCTCAGCAGGGAACAGAGTCTTCAACTCTTCGCTTTACCCTCGAACAGGCACAGGATTATGCCTTGGAGCACAGCAGAACGCTTCAGAATTCGGCATTGAGTGTCCGTCAGGCAGAAGCCGACAAATGGACAAGTATCGCAAGTATGCTTCCACAGGTAAATGCAACACTTGACTACTCCAACTCTTTGGGATATAAAATGGAGTTGGGTGCAATGTCTATCTCGATGCCCCCTTCAGGAAATTTGGGTATCAATGTGGCGCTGGCTATCAGTGGAGCGCAGATAGTTTCTACCCAATTGGCAAAAATTTCTGTGGAAATGGCCAATGTTCAGAAACTTCAGACAGAGCAGGAGATTGTTCAGCAGGTCAAACTTCTTTATTTCTCTGCACTTGTAAGCCATCAGACACAGGCATTGCTCGAAGAGAGCCTTGTGACCATCAAGAAATTGTATGAGTTTATCAACAAATCAGTAGAGGTGGGTGTGGCTGAAAAGGTGGATGCCGACCAGATTCTTGTTCAGGTTGCTACAATGGAGACTTCCTTGAATACCTCGAAGAGATCTTTGGAGATGGTTTACAACTCATTGCGTCTTGCGATGAATATCCCTTTCAATGTGGAGATCGAGTTGTCGCAGTCTTTGGAGGATCTTCTAAATGTTGAAGAGTCTTTGAAATTGTTGTATGATGATTTCATTTTGGATAATAACTACTCTTACCAATTGGCTAAAAAAGGTGTCGATTTGACCAAACAGCAGAAAAATATGACTGCCTGGACATACGGTCCCACTTTGAGTGCTTACTATCAGTTTACAGGAAAGCACTATTTCTCGGATGAGGCAAAAATGAATATGACTCCTCCCAATATGATTGGAGTTTCTTTGGCTATTCCTATCTTCTCGAGTGGAAGAAATTTTGAGACTGTAAGAAAGGCCAATATCGAATATAAAAAGCAGTTGAACAATCTTTCGGATACCGAAATGGCTTTGAATATCCAGCACAGACAGTTGAAATATAACCTTTCTTCTGCTTATGAAAGATTTGAGACACAGAAAAGAAGTGTTGAGGTTTCTCAAAGCGTGTTTGAGAATATCTCGAAAAAGTATGAATTCGGATTGAGTTCAAGTCTTGATGTAACTAATTCTGCAACGAGCCTTCTTACTGCCCAAAGTTCTTATGTTCAGGCTATTCTGGAATATGTGAACGCTCAAATCGAACTTGAAAAACTGTTGAATAAAAATTACTAAGGAATATAATTGTTAAAAATATGAAACTTAAAGAAATTCTAATTTTGTCGGCTGTAGTTGCTTTGACAGCATCTTGTGGCTCAAGTGAGGCTGATAGCCAAAATGTTGCAGAAGAGAGAATCGAGCAGGTAAAAGTATCACCTGTTTCGACCAGAACCGTAACTCGTGAGTTTGAAACTTCCACTACTCTTCAGGCTTATGAAAGAATGAGCATTTCACCTTCTGTGACCGGTAATATCGAACATATTTATGTGGAGGTGGGTGATGTTGTGAAGAAAGGTGACACATTGGTTCGTATGGATCAGAACCAGTTGATTACCACCAGAATCGCTTTTGCAAATCTTCAGGTGGAACTAAAACGTATGGAGTCTTTGCTCGAGACCGAGGCTATCTCACAACAGGCATACGACCAGATCAAATTGAGCTTTGACCAGACTCAGCAAAGTCTTAAATTTTTGGAAGAAAATACTATCGTAAAGGCAAAATTCGATGGTGTTATCTCTGCCAAGAATTATGAAGATGGTGAGTTGTACTCAGGTCAGCCAATTTTGGAACTTGTTCAAATATCTACTTTGAAAGCAGTTGTGAATATACCTGAAACTTTCTTCCCCAAGGTTAAGAAAGGTATGAAGGTGAGTCTTACTTCAGATATTTATCCCAATGAAGAGTTCCCTGCTTCTATCGAGATTATCTATCCCACCATCGACCCTATGTCGCACACTTTCTCTGTAGAATTGAAAATTCCCAACAAGAGCACTCTTCTTCGTCCCGGAATGTATGCAAGTTCTATCTTGAATATGGGTAATCAGGAAGCAATTATGATTCCTTATCAGGCTGTTCTTCGTCTTATCGGTTCCAACGAGAGATATGTCTTCCTTAACGACAACAATGTTGCAAAAAGGGTATTTGTGACAATGGGAGACAGAAATGACGAGTATGTAGAGATCCTTGAAGGTGCTTTGGCTGTTGGTGATGAACTTATTACCACAGGTCAGGCAAAATTGGTGGATGGCTCAAAAATTAATATTGTAAAATAGTAGTATAAGATGAGTATTTACAAAACAGCGATTAACAAGCCGGTAACGACTCTTCTTATATTCGTTGCCTTGATGGTTATCGGATTGTTTTCATTTACCAAACTTCCGATTGACCAGTTCCCCGAAATGGAGCCTCCTTATGTGACCGTGATGACCACTTATCCCGGTGCGAGTGCTTCAGAAATCGAGACTAATGTGACCAAGATGGTGGAGAACTCGTTGAACTCCATCGACCATCTTAAAGAGATTACTTCCATTTCGAAAGACCATATGTCTGTGGTTACTTTGGAGTTGGAATGGGGTATCAATATGGATGAGGTCATCAACGACGTCCGTTCAAATGTCGATATGTTGAAAGATGAGCTTCCTGACGGATGCTCAAATCCTTTCATCTTCAAGTTTTCATCCAGTGCAATGCCTATTGCCCAATACTCAATCACCGCCGGTGACAGTTATGCGGGTTTGGACAAAATGCTAAACGATGAGATTATTCCCCAGCTGAACAGAATCAACGGTATCGGTAACTTGTCCCTTTCGGGTACTCCTGACCGTTATATTTATATCAATATCGATCAGGCAAAACTCGATTCATACGGTATTCCTTTGGAACTTGTGGGTAGTGCTATCTCGGCAAATAACCTCAACCTCTCTTCAGGTACCGTCAAGATGGAGAAGGAGCAATATAACCTTCAGGTGCGCAGTGAATATCTGGAGAGTGCTGACATCAACGATATCGTGGTGACCACCACTGCTGCCGGAAAGAAAATTTTTGTAAAAGATATTGCTACCGTAAAAGATACCATCAAGGATCTGACCCTTGATGAAAAGACCAATGGTCGTGAGAGTGTCCGTCTGATTGTTACAAAACAGACAGGTGCAAATACAGTACAGGTGTCGCAGGATTTGAAAGAGGAGTTGGAAATCATTAAGAAGGATCTTCCTTCCGATGTTCATATCCAGACCATCTATGACTCTGCAGATGAGATTATCAACTCTATCAACTCATTGGAAGAATCCATTATGTATGCGTTGATATTTGTGGTGTTGGTGGTATTGTTCTTCCTTGGAAAATGGCGTGCTACCATCATCATCGGTGTTACCATTCCTATTTCGCTTATCGTGGCGTTCATTTACCTTGCAGTTACAGGCAGTTCATTGAACATTATCTCATTGTCATCACTTTCTGTGGCAATCGGTATGGTGGTAGACGATGCTATCGTGGTTCTTGAGAACATTGACAAACATATCGAACGCGGCTCGAGTCCCCGCGAGGCGTCAATTTATGCTACCAACGAGGTGTGGGTGTCGGTAATTGCAACCACATTGGTAATCGTGGCTGTATTCGTTCCTTTGACAATGATTGGCGGTCAGGCAGGTATTATGTTCAAGGAACTTGGTTGGATTGTTACCATCGTGGTTTGTACCTCGACAGTGGTGGCTATCACATTGACCCCTATGCTTTGTTCAAAATTGCTTAAAGCAAAAGATATCAAAATCAACGAAAGAGGTCAGGTTGAGGAAATCCAGCCTAAGAATAACTGGTATCAGAAATATGTGGTAGGTGCTTTGGACAAACTTGACAGATTCTATGCAAAAGCCCTCAGAGCTTGTTTGAACCACAAACTTATCACAATGGCTGTAATCATCGGTGCGTTTGTGTTGTCGTTGATTCCTGCTGTACAAGGCAAAATCGGTACTGACTTTATGCAACAGTCGGACAATGGCCGTCTAAGTCGGAGGCCAAGCGGT
>JAZRBT010000125.1:0-1554 GCA_045635245.1 Candidatus Coprenecus sp. | reverse complement strand
TCTTCCTAACACCGCTTCCCCTCCCACTTCTCTGAAGGCCTTTACCTTGTTCAAGGATAAGAATATGGCTATCTTCTTCATATTCTCTATGTTGTTGGGTGTTGCCCTGCAGATTACCAACGGTTTTGCAAATCCTTTCCTTGGAGATTTCGGTAACATTGAGGCATATCAGAACTCTTTCGGAGTGCTACACTCGAATGTATTGATTTCATTGTCGCAAGTCTCTGAAACACTATGTATTCTGCTGATTCCATTTTGCCTCAGAAGATTTGGTATCAAGAAGGTGATGCTTATTGCAATGTTTGCGTGGGTGTTGCGTTTTGGATTCTTTGCAGTCGGAAATCCCGGAAGCGGTATTTGGCTCTTTGTGTTGTCGATGATTATTTACGGAGTGGCATTCGACTTCTTCAATATTTCGGGTTCGTTGTTTGTGAATGAAAATACAGATAAATCTATCCGTTCGAGTGCTCAGGGACTGTTTATGTTGATGACCAATGGAATCGGAGCGGCAGTGGGAACTTTGGGCGCCCAGTGGGTTGTGAACTTGCTTGTCAATTCAAAGAAAGTTCCTTCAGCAGATGGAGTAATAGATTGGAATGGAGTGATGAACGGCTGGTGTGACGCCTGGTATATCTTTGCAGCGTATGCTTTGATTGTAGCTGTTATGTTTGCAATTCTATTCAAATACAAACACAATCCTGT
Source organism: Candidatus Coprenecus sp. (assembly GCA_045635245.1). Classification (GTDB taxonomy): domain Bacteria; phylum Bacteroidota; class Bacteroidia; order Bacteroidales; family UBA932; genus Coprenecus. The sequence goes on along the minus strand of JAZRBT010000125.1, from coordinate 852 downwards.
CAGAAAATAGCAGGAATTAAAGTGATATAAAAAGAGTCAGGTCTATGTAGAGAATCTTCTTCATAAACCTGACTTTTTATTTTTGTTCTGTTTGTTAAATATCCAAAGTTTCCCATTCTCCGCCCCAAAGTTCCAGGAATCTTTTGAAGTCGGCATTGGAAATTACAAGTGATGCAGTATTGTCGTTAGGATGAAAACTGATCTTCTCTGTATCCATCAAATCTTTGTCCAGGAATAATTTCACTTGCCTGTCGGGATCGTTTACCAAACCGAAAAGTGATACCGACCCGGGAGTTGTTCCGATATATTTTTCCATTCTCTGTTCTGATGCAAAAGAGAGTTTTCCCTGGCAGAGCATCTTCTCGAGCTGATGTATCGGGAGAGTCTTGTGGCATTCAAATATTACAAGGTAGTGTTTGTTTCCTTTGTGATTCCTGAAAAATAAATTTTTGCAGTGGGTGGAATCTATATCTTTCCAATACTCCAATGCGAGTTCAATAGTGGGGAGTGGTGGGTGTTCATACATCTGGTACTGTATGTTCCACTCGTTTAATTTTGATAGAATGATATTTCTCCTTTCGTGATTTTCCATAATGCAAAGATAAGCAAAAAACATATAAAAGATATGACTTTTTTATCTTGTAGATAATCAGTATTGCTTTCAGAACATTAGAAATGTTTATGATAAATTTTGCTAATACAATTTAATTATATATATTTGTGTTGAACTATGGGAATTTCTCTTAATAAGAGAGTTCGATTGGTGTAATTTTATAATATACAAGCATTTGTATAATAATTATTCAATCGTTCGCTTGCAAACTATAAAATAATACTTATTAAAAAATTTCT
>JAZRBT010000124.1:0-1717 GCA_045635245.1 Candidatus Coprenecus sp. | reverse complement strand
AGAGCATATTGAACAGGATATTCGAATTTCTCTCCTGAAGCCTCAAGAATCTTGATACCTTCGGTGTAAGTCAAGCGGACAAACTCGGTTCCGATAACACTCTTAAGCCTTTCGATAAGTTCTTTATCGAACATATTGTTAAGGAATTGAAGGTCATCAGCACAATTGTCAAGAGCATATTGAACAAGATATTTGATGAACTCTTCAGCAAGATCCATATTGTCTTCAATCTCGTAGAAAGCCATTTCAGGTTCGATCATCCAGAACTCTGCAAGGTGTCTTGGAGTATTTGAGTTTTCAGCTCTGAAAGTAGGACCGAAAGTGTAGATATTGCCAAGAGCCATTGCTCCAAGTTCTCCTTCAAGCTGACCACTTACAGTCAAACTTGTATGTCTTCCGAAGAAGTCCTGGTCATAATCAATCTTGCCTTCTTCATTGCGAGGCATATTGTCCAAATCAAGTGTTGTAACCTGGAACATTGCACCAGCGCCTTCTGCATCAGAAGCGGTGATAAGTGGTGTGTGCAAATAGCAGAAACCTTTGTCATTGAAGAATTTATGTATAGCAAATGCCATAGCGTGACGAATTCTCAAAACTGCTCCAAAGGTATTGGTTCTGGGACGAAGGTGAGCAATCTCTCTAAGGAACTCCATACTGTGTCCTTTCTTTTGTAGAGGATATGTTTCAGGATCTGCTGTTCCGTAAACCTCAATCTCTTTAGCCAAAATTTCTACTTTCTGGCCACTTCCCTGAGACTCTACCAAGTCGCCTGTAACTGCCAGGCAGGCTCCTGTAGTGATTTTTTTAAGAGTCTCCTCTGAAATATTACCTGAGTGGTCGCACACTACCTGAATATTGTTGATGGTTGAACCATCGTTCAGTGCTATAAATGAGATATTTTTATTTCCTCTTTTAGTTCTAACCCAACCTTTTGCGGTTACTTCTGTTCCGGGAGCTTTAGCCAATAACTCCGCTACTCTTTCTCTTTTAGGTGCCATATTTATATATTTTTATATCTATTATCTTGATTAAAATTCAATTCCCATTGCCTGACAGATTTTCTTGGGAATATCTGTGTTGTCCATTCTTCCTGAGAACAATTCACTTGAAGCTCCAATAGCAAAAACGGGAACATTTGCAGCTGAATGGTCATTGGTGCTCCATCCCAGATGAGCTTTCTTGGTAGCTTCATCGATAAGGATGGATTCGCTCTTAGTTGTCACTTCCTTCGAGAATGTCTGGAAGTCCAATTCGTTAAGGAAGATATGATATCCTTTTTCATATCCCAGTGCAAGACCTCCGGTCTCGTGGTCAGCTGTAACCACTATCAAGGTCTCTTCGGGATGTTCTCTGTAGAAGTTAAGAGCTACCTCGATAGCCTCAGCAAAATTCAATACTTCCAATGCTGTTGTCTTTGCATCGTTTGCGTGTGACGACCAGTCAATTCGTCCACCTTCAGACATAAAGAAGAATCCTTTCTCTTCATTGTAAAGAAACTCTATTCCTGCACTGACAATATCAGCGTGGGTCATATCACCCTCTTTCTGATCGATAGCGTAAGGAAAACTGTTCACTTTGGGATCGTTGTCGTGAGTGAAGAATACCTTCTCCGATTTATAACATCTCTTGTTCCATTTGTCCAATCCAAAGATGACATCATATCCCTCTTTCTTGATTATTTTGTATATCGATTTTTCAGAATTGTCTTTCCCTTTGT
>JAZRBT010000123.1:0-2385 GCA_045635245.1 Candidatus Coprenecus sp. | reverse complement strand
AATTGTCGGCATAGCCCCAATCGTATTCCGCATTGACCCAATAAGTTCCATTACCGGAAATATCATAATTGCGGGACTGCAAACAAGTCCCCGAAAGAGTGTAACTGTCGGAGTCAATCCACAAAGGATAGTAGAAATCCTGCCTGTGAAACTGTTGGAGATAATCTATTTCACCGCTATTGCCCTGATTATCCACCCACTGGACAGGCATTCCGGCAGCGGTAGGACGATAATATGTGACAGAGTAGTTTTGGATTGTTTCCGATTTGCCGGTCTCAGAACCAGCCAACTCATACCAGGTGTCATCCGGCAATCCATTGCCATTTTCATCCTGCATAACCCAAACAATTCCGGGTTCTGAAGATCCGCTGAACGAGTTTCCCAAAATACCCAAGTCATAATCTCCCGAGTTATCTATACTATGGTCAAAACCGACCACAATATAACCTCCAAAACCACCCAGAGATACCCAAATGGGATTTGGTTCCCCACTCTCAGTTTTTTCCGACATTCTCGATTCGGCATAGGCTATTGCAGCCTCAGGGGTCGTCTGAGTTCCATCGAAACCACCTGTCTTCAACTCATTTATAAACTGCCCCGGAGCAGGAGTATATTCATAGACTTTGTTCCAATCTGCCTTTGATCCGCCACTCTTCGGGCGATAAAATTTCCCCTCCTCATATACTGTAACCGCAAATTCCCGGGCAAGAGTAATTTGCTCCTCCCCTTTTTGAATAGTTGCAGTAGCGTATAGGATATAATCCCCGGCAGATATTGCAGAAAAAACAAAGTAAGGATTATCACTATCCACCTGTGACTCTCCATTGACCTTCCAAAGATACTCAGCACCCTCATTCTCTCCATATACCGACGGCATTATCAGCAGTTTACGTCCCCCAACCGTATGATAAGTATCCCTGTCAAACTCCCAAACAAACGGAATATCCTCAGGATTCAGAACCTCGACTTCCACCGAATCACTATGAGTTCCATCCTCATTTGCAGCTGTGGCAACTATCACATAAGTTCCAATGGCAGATGCTTCAAAAGTATAAGTGTTTTCCCGGCAAACTTCCTCTCCATTTACACTCCACACGAGAGTTGTCGGCAGTGAGGTCTCCCGTACAGATGCGACAAGAGAAAGAATCGTTCCCACTGCAACAGTCTGCTGCTTGTTCCCGGCAATCGAGACCGAAGGAATCTCCAGACTGATAACATCTACCCTGATTTCCTGCTCGTCAATACCTGCCTCGGTAGTCACACAAATAGTGATAAAATACTCCCCTATTTCTTCTTGGACAAAATGGAGCGAAGGGGAAGTTCCAAGAACCTCTCCCCCCATAGTCCAGCGATACATTGCCCCATCAACAAACTCGTACGAAGGGGCTATAACAATCTCTACCCCACTCTTTACAGTATAAATACCATTTTCGCTATCAAGAATTATCTTTGGGGGCAAAGAGGTAGTAATCTCCTCGTCTATATTGCAAGACGATAGGATCGCCACCATCAGACTTAAAATCAAAAACCTCAACTTACTCATTTCCGGACACTATTTAAAAATCCTTTCCACTCCATAACGAACTGCCACATCATCGTATGCAAAATACCCGGGTATCGTAAAACCATATCTGCCCCCCATTTCATCTGAATAAAGGAAGTTAAACTGAACTTTTGCCACCGCACCCAACGGAGAGAGATCCCATTTGCACCAATCTTCAACCACTTCATATCCATTTACCAAATAGAATTCCACCTGCGAAGAAGGCTCCTCATCATCGAGTGAAGCATAACCTGAAGCCTCAATTTTCAACCAGGCATCCTCTGTCAACCCACTCCAATCGCCACCGAAACTGTTTCCCTCCTCACTTTTGACACCATTATATAATTGGTTAAGTGTATAATTGGTATTTGTCACATACAGATGGTCAATTACTCGGGGTTCTCCATCAGCAAAAGAAAGCTCGGGAAGATTCTCTATATATGAGAAAAAGTCTTTATATCCGTAATGTACCGCAAAATTATTTCCCGAATGGGGAGCGACAGGAACCATCAATTGCAGTAGAAACCATCCCAATGCAGCATCAGCACCAGGTTTCCCAACCCATTCTTCAAGATACTCCTGTCCATAATATTTGGCAATGTGGGCATTTCTATCCTCATCGGTAAATCCCGGACCCCAATAATTTGAGATTGCGTGACCGCCGCCCCAGAAACAATAAGCCCAGTTATCAGGGAAAAGATGATACAATTCTGTATTTCCTTCGTCCCACCAAAAGTACATTGCATCCATAGAATCATTCCCATACATCAGCGGACCACTATACTGAGGACTGTCAATCAAATCGCTCCAGGTGGTAATCTCCCTTCCGGAGTAATTATCTG
>JAZRBT010000122.1:0-12067 GCA_045635245.1 Candidatus Coprenecus sp. | reverse complement strand
AGAGCCATATCTTCCTTCATCAGATTTCTTGAAAGCATAGTTCTCCAACGGGATAATCACCTCCTGCATAGAAAACTCCACCTGACGCACAGCATAACTGGTATCTTTGAAACTCTTCTTATTGGTTTCCTCATATTGGACACCATTATACAATGTAAAGACGAGAGCCTCCATATCGGGGGTAGATTTCAACATCCCGGAATCGGCAATCGCCAACGAGATATTTCCTTTATTGTCTGTATGATTGTAAACCATTACATCATACATCATTCCTGTCTTCTTGTTTCGGGAATCGACCCTCAAAGAATATCCTTCGATACCATTATAGAAAGTACCTGTGGGGATTTTAATCTCCTCCTTGGTCTTTGAAATATCGTACTGAAGAGTATATATCTTATTGTACGCCAGAGGGATAAGATTATTCGAAACAAAGAATGCCGCAATACTTATGGCCATTGCCACAAATACCAGAGGGACAAACACCCTCTGCAATGAAATACCGGCAGCCTTCATTGCCAGAAGCTCGTTGTTCTCCCCTAAATTTCCAAAAGTCATAATGGAAGCCAGAAGTGTAGCCAGAGGCATCGACAACGGCAAAATCGTAGCCGAGCCCCAAGCCAGAAACTCCATTATAACCCAGAAACTCAAACCTTTTCCTACCAATTCATCGATATAAAGCCAAAGAAACTGCATCACCAAAATAAACACAGTGATGAAGAAGGTCATAACAAATGGCCCTGCAAACGACTTTAATATGAAAAGGTCTAATTTCTTCATTCAATTACTTTGAAATCAATTCCATCATTTTCTCCATTGCAGCAGCAAGACCATCTGCATTCTTACCACCTGCTGTCGATAGGAAAGGCTGTCCACCGCCACCGCCATTGACAAGTTTTGCAACCTCTTTGATGTCTTTACCTGCATTGGCACCGGCTTTCACCAAATCATCTGTGTACATAATCAGCAATGAAGGTTTTGCATCCATAGTTTGGAATGCAGCAAACATTGCAGCTTGTTGATATTCTTTGTAAAGCTGGAACGCCACCTCTTTAACAATATCCGGACGGAATGTGCCTGACAAAGTAAAGACATTGACACCATTTATAATTGTGCCTGCCTCGACAACAGCCTTCTTGATTGTGATAACTCTCTCTTTGTCCAACTCTTCCATCGCTTTCTTGTATGATTCGTTCTCTCCAATCATCTTCTTGATGCTGCTCAACAAGTTAGGTGTGTTGTCAAAGAACTCTTTTGCTGCTGCAATTTGGTCCTCAACCTGGTCAAGGAATGATTCAACGTGTGAACCTGTAACAGCCTCAATACGACGGATACCTGCCGCAACTGCAGATTCAGAAACCACTTTCAACATACCGATATTGCCTGTCGAACCTGCGTGGGTACCTCCACAAAGTTCAATAGAATCACCGAATTGGATTGCACGCACTTTGTTGCCATATTTTTCTCCGAACAAAGCCATTGCACCCATTCCTTTAGCCTGGTCGATATCGATATCACGATATTCCACCTGGTGGATATCTTTACGGATAAGTCTGTTTACAATTCTTTCAACCTCTTTCAAAGCCTCTTTTGAAACTTTTTCATAGTGAGAGAAGTCAAATCTCAAATAACCTGGAGCAACATACGAACCTTTTTGTTCAATGTGAGTTCCAAGTACACTGCGAAGTGCATAGTGCAACAAGTGGGTTGCTGTGTGGTTATTGGCTGTATCTTGTCTTCTTTCACCATCTACTACTGCACGGAATTTCTCTTTGGGATCTGCAGGAATACGCTCTGCGATATGAATGTTAAGATTATTCTCTTTTACTGTATTTACAATGTTGATCTTCTCGCCCGAAGCCGATTGGATATAACCATTGTCCCCAACTTGTCCACCACTCTCTGCGTAGAATGGAGATTGGTCAAATACCAATTGGAACAACTCTTTTCCTTTTGTCTTGACTGTGCGGTATTTCAGGATATTGACATCGCACTCAAGCATATCGTAACCCACAAATTTGCTGGTAGCCTCATCATCAAGGATTACCCAGTCACCTGACTCAACAGAAGCTGCAGCTCTTGCACGCTCTTTCTGTTTGTTCAATTCCTCTTCAAAACCTTTTACATCAATTGTAAATCCGTGTTCCTTGGCAATAAGTTCACTCAAGTCAAGAGGGAATCCGAATGTATCATAAAGAGTGAAAGTATCTTTTCCTGAAATAACCTTGGTGTCGGCATTCTTCTCAATAATACCATTGATCAGACCAATACCACGAGAAAGAGTTCTCAAGAAAGCCTCCTCCTCTTCTTTGATAACCTTCTCAATCAAAGATTGTTGGGCTTTCAATTCAGGATAAGCGTCTCCCATTACATCCACTAAAGTGGGAACAAGGCGGCAAAGGAACGGTTCGTTGAAATCAAGGAAAGTGTAACCATAGCGGACCGCTCTTCTCAAAATACGGCGGATAACATAACCCGCTTTGATATTTGAAGGCAACTGTCCGTCTGCAATTGAGAAGCTGATTGCTCTGATATGGTCGGCAATAACTCTCATTGCTACATCCTGCTCATTGTTTTCACCATATTTCTTACCTGAAAGTTTTGAAATGGAATCGATAATATCGGTGAACATATCTCCCTGATAGTTACTTTCATTACGATTGATAGCCATAACAAGACGCTCGAAACCCATACCGGTATCGACGTGCTTGTGAGGAAGAAGTTCCAATGTTCCGTTAGCCTTTCTGTTGTATTGGATAAATACAAGATTCCAGATTTCAATCACAAGGTGATGTCCTTTATTCACAAGTTCCGCACCCGGAATCTGAGCTCTCTCCTGGTCATTTCTCAAATCGACGTGAATTTCACTACAAGGACCGCAAGGACCTGTATCACCCATTTCCCAGAAATTGTCTTTTTTATTTCCCAAGATAATTCTGTCCTCGGGCAAGAACTCTTTCCAATAACCTCTCGCCTCTTCGTCAAGGCTGACATTATCAGACTCACTACCCTCAAAAACTGTCACATAAAGACGGTCTTTGTCCAATTTATATACCTCTGTAAGAAGTTCCCAAGCCCAGGAAATCGCCTCTTTCTTGAAATAATCTCCGAAACTCCAGTTTCCGAGCATTTCAAACATAGTGTGGTGATATGAATCGTGTCCAACCTCTTCCAAGTCATTATGTTTTCCGCTAACTCTCAAACATTTCTGACTGTCGGCAACACGAGGATAAAGTGCAGGGGAGTTTCCCAAAAACCAATCCTTAAACTGGTTCATACCCGCATTTGTAAACATAAGAGTTGGATCCCCCTTAACTACCATAGGTGCAGAAGGTACAATCTGATGACCTTTTGATGCGAAAAAGTCCAAAAATGTTTGTCTAATCTCTTTTGAAGTCATATCCACTATAATTTAACTGTTTATATACAAATATTATTTAGGAGCCATTCTGTACAATACCGCCGCAATCACTGCAAAAATCACATTTGGCAGCCACAATGCAATCCAGGGCGGTAGAGTGTCTGTAATAACAAACATCTGGCTGAATCTTAAAAACAAAATATACGAGAAACTCAATCCGATTCCCACCCCCAGGTTTATACCAATTCCCCCTCTGCGCTTTTTGGAAGAGAGCGAAACCCCTATCAAGGTTAGAATAAATGCCGAGAAAGGCACAGCAAACCTGGTGTTCTTCTCAATAAGAGAATACTTCACCATACTGTCTCCCCGGAGTTTCTGCATAGCAATCAACTCATCGAGTTGTTTATATGTCAATGTTTCAACGGTGCTTTCCCGCCTGTAGAAATCATCTACCTTCAGCAGAATTACCGTATCCATCGCCTCCCCGAAAACAATCTTCTGATCCGAAGTGGTATAATCGCGGAGAGTATAATTTTTCAATTTCCAAGCCCCGTTCGTAGAGTCCCAGGCAGCACTCTCGGCTGTAAGTTTTGAGACAAGATGACTCTCTTTGGTCGATTCGAGAGAAAACTTGTAGGCAGTGTTGTTCCAGGTACTGAACGACTCCACATAGACAAACTGCCCCGGAGCTATTTGGTAATGAATATTCCTGTTTGTGTTGTAATATTTCTTTCCCTTGATGTATTGTTCCTCAAATGCGAGCCGTCGGACATTGGCGGATGGAATCACGAACAGATTGAGTACCAGACTCAAAGAGGCAATAATAAGAGAAGATATAAAATAGGGATACATCAGCCTGCCAAAGCTGATACCCCCAGACAACATTGCCACGAACTCACTGTTCCCGGCAAGTTTGGATGTAAAAAAGATAACCGTAATAAAGACAAACAACGGACTGAACATATTCACGAAATAGGGAATGAAGTTCAGATAGTAATCAAAAGCAATCGCTTTGAGAGGAGCCTCTGAATCGACAAAATCGTCAATCTTTTCACTGATGTCAAAAATAATCACAATGAAGATAATCAATAGCAATGCTACAAAGAAAGTTCCGATGAACTTCTTGATGATATATCTGTCAAGTATGTTTATTTTAAAATTCATCTGCCGGTTATAATCTGTTTTGCAATTTCTTGACCGCAGCCTCTTTCCACTGATGGAAATCACCCATCTCAATATGCTTTCTGGCCTGGTTGACCACATCGAGATAGAACGCCAGGTTATGTTCACTCGCAATCTGCGCAGCCAACATCTCTCCGGCTATAAACAAATGGCGCAAATAAGCCTTTGTGTAATAGCTGTCAACAAATGAAGTACCATTAACATCGATAGGAGAAAAGTCTCTCTCCCACTTCTTGTTTCTGATATTGATACGCCCTTCCCAGGTAAAGAGCATTCCGTTTCTTCCGTTTCTGGTAGGCATCACGCAGTCAAACATATCGATTCCGCGAGCAATACCTTCCAAAAGATTTTCGGGAGTACCCACTCCCATCAGATATCTGGGTTTGTCCTTTGGCAAAATAGGGTGGACAACCTCTATCATCTGATACATCTGCTCAGTAGTTTCACCTACTGACAATCCCCCGATAGCATAACCCTCTCTGTCAAACTTCACAGCGTGCTCAGCTGCCTTAACCCTCAAATCTGGATAGACACAACCTTGGATAATAGGGAAAAAGGTCTGAGAGTAGCCATACAAAGGTTCTGTCTCATCAAACCTCTTCAGTCCTCTCTCAAGCCATTTCTGAGTCATAGCCAAAGAGTTTGCAGCATATTTATGATCTGCATCTCCAGGGGTGCATTCATCGAATGCCATTATAATATCTGCCCCAATGATCCTTTGTGTATCCACATTATTCTCTGGGGTAAATGTATGTTTTGATCCGTCTATATGGGAACTGAAAGTACACCCATCAGCTGTAAACTTCCTGTTCGCAGCCAATGAGAATACCTGAAAACCACCGCTGTCAGTCAATATAGGTTTGTCCCAATGAATAAACTTATGGAGACCACCCGCCTGACGCAGAGTTTCCAAACCCGGACGCAAATACAAGTGATATGTATTGCCGAGAATTATCTCGGCATTGATATCACTTTCCAAATCTCTATGATAAACACCTTTGACCGAGCCAATAGTGCCAACCGGCATAAAAATCGGAGTTTCAATCACACCGTGATCGGTGGTAATTCTCCCCCGGCGGGCACAACTCTGCTCGTCAGTCTTAATCAGTTCAAACTTCATTATTTAATTTTTGCCGCAATAGCCTTTAGCATATCATCTACCATATCATCGATATGCCATTGAGGATTCCATCCCCACTCCTCACGAGCGCAAGAGTCATCCATTCTATCAGGCCAAGTAGCTGAAATAGCTGCTTTTACAGGATCCACATCGTAATCGAATTTTGCGGTAGGGATACGTTCCTGGATCTTAGCAAAAAGCTCTCTTGGGTTGAAGCTCATACAAGTGATGTTGAAACTGTTTCTGTGCTTTAGTTTTGCAGGGTCAGCTTCCATCAATTGTGTAACAGCGTTCAATGCATCTGGCATATATAGCATATCCATATATGATTCTTCAGGAATAGGACAGGTATAGTGACCTGTTTTCAAGATTTCATAGAACACTTCCACTGCATAGTCAGTAGTACCGCCACCAGGAAGAGCACCATTAGAGATGATACCGGGGAAACGTACGCTTCGTGCATCTACACCGAATCTTGAGTAGTAGTAGTCTGACAACAACTCACCGGTAACTTTACATACACCATAGATAGTGTCAGGTCTCATCACTGTATCTTGAGGAGTCATATCGTGAGGAGTATTGGCACCGAATGCACCGATTGAACTTGGGGTAAAAACTGCTGTTTTGAACTCTTTAGCCAATGTCAAAGAGTTAAGAAGAGCTCCCATATTGATCTTCCAAGCCAACTCAGGATTTTTCTCCCCTGTTGCTGACAATAGAGCTACCAGGTTGAAGATAGCATCTATGTTATGTTTTTTAACAAGTTCGCCAAAAGCGTTGAAATCAAGAGCATCCAATTTCTCAACTCTTGCATACTCACCAATTTTAGCAATAGCTTCATCTTTAAGGTCTGCTGCAATTACATTGTCCTCACCATAATGCTTTTGAAGGTGGGGAACCAACTCGGTACCGATTTGGCCACCGGCTCCAACTACTAATATTCTTTTCATTTTCAATAATATTTGTAAGAATTGTATCGAACAAAAATAATTATTTTTAAAGAAATTCCCTACTTTTGTTTTATGAGTGAGAAGAAAACTACACAAAAAAAGACAGTTGTCACTTTTAACCCCTTAAAAGTGAGCATTTCACACGAAGATGAAATTATTTCACTGGGTTCCTGTTTTTCCTCCGAAATCGGGAATTTGATGAAAAATAATGGCTATAAAATCGAGAATAATCCTTTTGGGGTACTGTTCAATCCGGTCTCCATAGCCAACTCACTCACAAGACTTCACACTGCCACTCCTTTTACCAGTGACGATGTGATACCACGAAACACCAATCCTGTATATAATCCCGAGAATTACATCGACGAAGGTTATACTTCATTCTTCCACCACGGATCCTTCAGAAGAGAATCGCCCGAAGCCTTTTTGGAAAATGCAAACAACTCGCTCAGGGCTGCTGCCCAACATTTCAAAAGAGCAAAATGGATAATCATTACCTTCGGAACTGCCTGGGTCTACAGACACCTTGAAAAGGATATAGTAGTCTCCAACTGCCACAAGCACCCGGCTAAAGAGTTCCGTCGGGAATTTCTCCCAACAGACCAAATAGTGGAACTATACAGTCCTATACTATCTGAACATCAGGACAAAAACTGGATATTTACAGTCTCCCCCATAAGACACATCAAAGACGGACTCCACGAAAACCAACTTTCCAAAGCGACACTGCTTCTGGGCATCGACTCCTTGTGCAAACAATTCGGCAATGCCCACTACTTCCCATCATACGAAATAGTCCTCGACGAAATGAGAGACTATTCTCACTTTGCCGAGGACTCTGTCCATCCCTCCGAACAAACCATTTTGGAGGTTTACCGGAGGTTCAAAAAATTTGCACTATAATTGTTACAAAATAGAGAACAACACATACGCCCAATGGGCAACAACGCCGGCTACAAGACCACCGATAGTGTGGGCTACGATAGCTTTTGATGTAAGTTTTCTGAATCCAAGTGAATCCAACATTGCAGTGTGAGTACTCAAATAACCACTCCAGCACATACCCATAGCGGTAAATACTGCAATTGCGTTACCATCGATAAGACCTGACATCTGGAATTTGGGAATCAAACTCAATGCAGCACCTACTGCACCCAAAGAGGTGATAGGGAATGCCACAAGTTCAGGATGTTGGAAACCGAACAACCATTCGAAAATGAAGTTGATTTTTCCAGCCAACATAGGTAATAGAGCTACACCTTCGTAAGCGGCACCGGTATAATTTCCACCTTCACCGGGACCAAAAGTAAGCATCATAACGAATGTCGAGATGATAAGCACACCGGGGATAATGGCAAGACCCAGATCCACACCTGTTTTACCACCATCCAACAAAGAGTTCAAGACTCTCAAGAAAATACCACCTTCCGATTTGAATGAAATTTGTTGTTCATCACCACCTTCCACAACGTCATTCAATTCTGGTTGTGCTTTAAGAATAGAGCGCTGCATCAAACGGGTAGAGATAATACTTCCTGCGAAAGCACCCAAAAGACCTACCACTGCCGCTGACATAAATCCTTCACCTCTACCTGCCATATATATGATAACGACAAGACCCATACCGAATGCTGTACCGAAGTTTGTCAAAGAGATAAGCTGATACTTTTTGAAGTATTGGCTGAAGTTTTTGTCTTTTGACAAGCTGATGATTGCCGGGTTATCTGACAAGAAAGTCAAGATACCACCGAGCGCAGCCACACCTGGAAGGTTGTAAAGTGGCTTCATAAGAGGTTTGAGAATAACCTCCAACAGACGAACTACGCCGAACTCTACCAGAAGTTTACCAAGGGCACCTGTCAAAACAGTCACACCCATAAGGTAAAGAACAGTGTTAAGCAACAAATCGTGGGCGGTGTACATAATGGTGTTCATCATATTAGAAACACCCATAACGTGACCAAGGCCTCCGAAAATTCCAAAGAAGACAAGCAAGAATACACCCGCTTCAATTCTTCTTCCGGTTAGAAATTTTAATCCTTTCATATACTATTTGGTTTTAGTTATCTTTGAAATACCCTCATTTGCCAACGAACACCAAGGTTGAATGACAGAACCTGTTTTTGATTTGTTTCGGTAACAGGTTTGGTATTCGAATAAATATAAGCGTGTATTCTAAGGTTGTTTTTAAGCGATTTGATAGGATAGAACTCCACACCTGCACCATAGAAACCATATTGGGTTCCTGGGGTAACAGATCTGTCAAATATGTATGGAGCACCTATTGCCTGCGCCTTGTTCTGATCATAGCCACCTTTGATGAACACATTCCAATGATCGGTAATCAGATAGTTCATATTGGCAATGATACTGAAATCGGCAAAGAAGTTCTCCTGTTGGAAAGAGGCTCTGTTCATATAGTCGAGTTCCAACGAATAATTACCGATAGTGAACTTGTTACCCAAAGCGATATAATTCATAAATCTGCCCTTGTCATACTCGATAAAGTTCACTGAGTAGATAGGTTTGAACCAGCCCAAATCTCCATACCAAATCAGGTTATAAGCAAACAGACCATCCAAAGATTGTCCGCTGAAAGGGGAGTTGGTCGCCTGAAATTTCAAAGTATGCTTTCCGTCATTGGTGTGATAATTGAACGAAGCACCAAACTGGAAGGCAGCAGGAATATTGTTCCAATAATCTGACCAGAAATAGACATCAATGGGTGCCTTGTCATACTCATAACCACCGATGGCAATCACCTCCTTACCTGCTGATACAGAGAAGTTTTTGTTAATCTGATAAGCAAGATATACCCAATCCACAGAACCGAAAAAGTCAGAAGGAGCACCATTGTCCTTATATATTCTGTATCTGAAAGCGTATGAAAACTTATCTGAAATATTTCCATTCAAAGCGAATTTGAGATACTTGCCTCTGAATCCGAAATCTTCAGTCTTATCTTCAAGATTCTGGTTATAAGTTGCATCAGCCCTTACATCGAATTTGATGGAAATGATAGAGTCGGCAAGACGGTTCTTGTACATATCGCTGACACCCTTAATTTCATTGTCAGCCCACATAATAGTGGCTACAAGTAATAGTGTAATAATGGAAAATAGTTTTCTCAAGGTCATCTCAATTTTTAATTAGCCCACAAATATAAATGATAAAAGGGACAAACTGAAAAAAAATCAGTTTGTCCCTTATATATAAGAAAGTTATTCTTATTCTTGAGCTGCCTCAGCTGCTTTCTTTGAACGGCTACGACGGGTTGCAGGTTTCTTTTCTGCTTGTGCAGGAGCTGCTGCAACTGTTGCTTCGTTGAAGTCAACTAGTTCGATGAAAGCCATATCTGCTGCGTCACCTTGTCTGAAACCGGTTTTGATGATACGGGTATATCCACCGGGACGATCAGCAATTTTAGGAGCGATTACTCTGAACAATTCGCTAACAGCCTCTTTTTGTTTAAGGTAAGCGAATACTGTACGACGTGAGTGAGTAGAATCGTCTTTTGATTTTGTAATAAGGGGCTCTACATATACTCTCAAAGCCTTAGCCTTAGCAAGAGTAGTTTCGATACGCTTGTGCATAATCAATGACGAAGCCATATTAGCCAACATCGCTTTGCGGTGGCCACTCTTACGTCCTAAATGGTTAAATGATTTATTGTGCCTCATTATTTTCTACTTCTACGGATTTCTTTTTAACTTCTATATTGTATTTGGTAACATCCATTCCGAATGAAAGTTTCACTCTATCCATCAACAGGTCAATTTCATTCAAAGATTTCTTACCAAAGTTTCTGAATTTGATCAATTCTTGTCTTTGATGTGATACCAAGTCTGCAAAGTTTTCGATCTCAGCTGCTTTCAAGCAGTTAAGAGCTCTCACAGAAAGTTCCATATCTGACAATTTGGTAAGAAGAAGATGTCTCATACGAAGAGCTTCTTCATCAAGAACCTCAGGGTTGTTTTTCTTAGGTGCTGTCTCAAGAGAGATTTTCTCGTCTGAGAAGAGCATAAAGTGATAGATAAGAATCTTAGCCGCTTCGGTCAAAGCCTCTTTTGGATGGATTGAGCCGTCAGTGGTAATTTCAAGATTCAATTTATCGTAGTCAGTTTTTTGCTCAACACGATAGTTCTCTACTGAAATGTTGACATTTCTGATAGGAGTGAAGATTGAATCGATAGGAATAGTTCCGATAGGAGATCCTTCCACTCTATTCTCTTCTGAAGGAATGTAACCTCTACCCTTTCCGATTCTCATTGTTATATTAAGAACCACTGAAGGTTCCATAGAACAAATGTGAAGTTCAGGGTTAAGAACAGAGAAATTACATAGGCTCTTTGAAATATCTTCCGCTGTAAATTCTTGTTTACCTGTTACAGTAAGGTTTACAATCTCTTCATCGTTCTCTTTAACTTCTCTCTTGAAACGAACTTGTTTAAGATTCAAAACAATGTCTACTACACTCTCAATAACACCGGGGATAGTGTCAAATTCGTGACTTACACCCTCGATTTTAATGGAGGTGATGGCAAATCCCTCTAACGATGACAACAACACTCTGCGAAGTGCATTACCAATTGTTGTACCGTATCCGGGTTCTAGCGGACGGAACTCAAATTTTCCGAAAGTATCGGTAGATTCGAGCATTATTACTTTATCCGGTTTTTGAAATGCTAATATTGCCATAATACTACTAATTATTATTTTGAATACAACTCGACGATCAACTGTTCGTTAATAGGTTCAGGAATTTCAGTTCTTTCAGGAAGATTTAAGAATTTACCTGTAAGTTCATTGCGATTCCACTCAATCCAAGAGTATTTGCAAGTGTCACTAACGTGATTTTGGATAACTTCCAAGCTCTTAGATCTTTCACGAACTGCAACGATTTGTCCGGGTTTGATAAAAGTTGAAGGAATGTTACATACTTCGCCATCAAGGGTAATGTGGCAGTGAGACACCAATTGTCTTGCTGCAGCACGTGTAGGTGCTACACCCATACGATAAACGATATTGTCAAGTCTAGATTCCAAAAGGAGCAATAGGTTTTCACCTGTACGTCCTTTCATCTTCTGAGCTTTAGCGTATGTATTACGGAATTGTCTTTCAAGAACTCCGTAAGTATATTTAACTTTCTGTTTTTCTTTTAGCTGTGTGCCGTATTCAGAAGTTTTTTTACGTTTTCTTGCCAAACCGTGTTGTCCGGGAGGATAATTTTTCTTTTCGAAATACTTATCAGCGCCAAAAATAGGCTCTCCGAACTTACGGGCAATTTTAGTTGTGGGCCCTGTATATCTTGCCATTTTAAATCAATTTTTAACAATTAGAAAAATTATACTCTACGGCGTCCTTTGGGACGGCATCCATTGTGAGGAAGAGGAGTAACGTCAATGATTTCGGTAACTTCGATACCAGCTCCGTGGATGGTACGGATTGCAGATTCAC
>JAZRBT010000121.1:0-6911 GCA_045635245.1 Candidatus Coprenecus sp. | reverse complement strand
AGAAAATATGGTAATTATGATTACCGGTCCTGCTAAAGAAGGTCTTGTATATCCTACAGAAGAAGAACTTTTGAACCTATACAACAATTCACTTACAATGGAAGTTTCTGCTCCTGTTCAAGAAGAAATCATTACTGATTTGATGACAGGTGTTACTGCAGTTCCCGGAACTATCGTTAAAGAGAGTGAAGGTAAATATGGTTCTACAGTTTATGAATTGTCAAACGGAATCACTGTTTACTACAAACAAACTGAAAACTCAAAAGACAACTTCAGCTTCTCATTTGTACAAAAAGGTGGTACATCAATGGTTTCTGATGAAGATGTCGTTTCATTTGACAGCAATGTACTTGGTATTTACGGACAATTTGGTGGTCTTTCACAATTCTCTCAAAACCAATTGCAAAAAGCTCTTACAGGTACAGTAGTAAATGTATGGCCTCAATTCGGCAGCAGAGAGCACGGTATCTCAGGTTCATCATCTCCTAAAGATGCTGAAAAAGCTTTCCAATTGATCTATTTGACATATGTAGCTCCCCGTTTCGAAGCTGCAGAAATCGAAAATGGTCTTTCAATGTTGAGAAATATCCTTCCAAACTATGAAAACCAACCTAACTACAAATATCAAATCCGCGTTAACAATATCCTTTACTCTAATCCTCGTTTTGCAGTGATGACTTCAGAAATGTTGGATAAAGTGGATATCGCAGTTCTTGAGAAAAACTACAGAAAATTGTTCTCAGGTGTTAAAGGTGGTAAGATGTATATCGTAGGTGATATCGCACCTGAGGTTCTAAAACCTCTATTGGAAAACTATATCGCTGCACTTCCTTCTGGAAAAGCTACCAAAGAGGTTAAGATTGACAGAGGTTTCCCTAAATCTGATGTAATTGACTCATTCAGAACCCAAATGGAAGCTCCTAAGACAACTGTTGGTATGTTCTGGTTGTCAGATATGAAATACAGCGTACGCAATGAAATCCTTGCAAATATCCTTAATGCAGCTCTTGATTTGACTTACACAAAAACTGTCAGAGAAGAGGCTGGTGGAACTTACGGTGTAGGTACTTCTGTTTCAATCTCATCAGTGGATAAGAAAAACAACGCTATGGTAGTTGTTCAATTCGATACCAACGAAGATAAAGTTGCAGAGCTTGTTCCTATCGTTAAGAATGGTCTTCAAGGTATTGCTGAAAATGGTGTTTCTGCTGAATATATGACTAAGATTCTTGAAAATATGAACAAAGTATATAAAGAAAACCAAATCAACAACGGTTATTGGTCAGGTCTTCTTAAATCATACTATGGTCAAGGAATCGAGAAATATGAAAATTATGTAGAAGTTTTGAACTCATTGACATCTGATGATGTTAAAGAATTTGCTTCAGCTCTACTTAAGAAAGCAAGATACATCGAGTGTGTAATGAATCCTGAAAAATAATATTTGAATAATATTATAATTGAATCGGCAGGTGAAGCAATCTTCCTGCCGATTTTTTTTATAATTTTGTATTATAACTTAAATCAAATGTGAACCTATGTCAGAATTCAATTATTGTTGTGGAACCGACGGACACGGATTGAGCTATCCAGGATTTTCCGCTATATTTATCCAAACATTCTATCTTCATCATACTCAATCTTTCTGTGTGGAGGAAAGAGGTGTGGATATTCCAAATTCGGGTGAGGAAGCTGCTGCCGAGAAAGAGTTTGCCACCGGTGTATCGCAGCAAAGCAACAATGTTTCTGAAATAGCACCATTTGAAGGTTCTGCAAATGTAAAGGAAGATGGTTCACAAGGGAGTGAACAAGGTGAACAGGAGGAAGAGGAAAAGGATATTCTGGAGCAGATGCAGCAGGAGAACCTTTGGATCAAATATGTTCCACAAAATATTGAAAAACAGATTTTTACCCTTTCTTCAGATCACGAAAAACTGGAAACCTTATACAGGTGCAAGAGTTTTAATTCTGTTCACAGGCTTATCAGAAAGAGGGGATTGCGTCCCGATTCCATATTGTCAAAGGTAAAAGTCTTTCCCGGTAGATCGGTTTACAGATTCGCATTGAGAGGTTTTGATTTTGAGATGCCTTTTGATTTTAAGGATGATGAGTTGGACAATATTATTCTGAAAGGAAAGGCGAGAGTAGAGCTCTCTTTGTTCT
This sequence comes from Candidatus Coprenecus sp., assembly GCA_045635245.1. Classification (GTDB taxonomy): domain Bacteria; phylum Bacteroidota; class Bacteroidia; order Bacteroidales; family UBA932; genus Coprenecus. The sequence continues at coordinate 4,748 of JAZRBT010000121.1, read as the reverse complement.
TTGGAAATACTGTTTCGCTAACTTACCGCTTTTTGTTTGATGGTGAGGCAGCAGAGATTCTGGATAAATTGAGCGGTGAGAAATCTGCAGTGGTTACTGACCACATTATTGCTCTATTGTCAACATTCCTTGCAGGAGAGTATTGGAGCAGGGATCTGGATGGCAAGACCGAGCAAATGGCTTCCCAAAGTTTTATCGATTTGACAACATATCTGAAAGTCAGGAATTTCTGGTACGATAACAACGGAAATCCTTTGAGTGAGCCGATACCAGAGATAGATTTGACCGGAAGTGGAAGGACTTTTGACCCTATCTGTCTGGCTTACAAGAGGTATATTACCAAATATTGTACTGCTTTTTCAGAGGGACTCACTTTTGATGATATTAAAACGGCTTATCCGCATACTCAAACTATCTCGAATTCTGCCCAGGATGATTTGCATTATGCAATGGTCGATATTTGGGAAAATATAGCCCACTTCGACAAATATGGAAAGGATCTTTTTGAGAAGAAAGAGAGGATAAAAGATGATGATATTATTTTGTCGGAGGCGGAAATTGTAAATCATATCCGTGATTATCATAAGCCTGAACTTATCGGACTGATGACCCTCTATCCGCAGGAGTGGAGATACAGGGATCCTCAGGCTTACGATGAGGTTTGTGGGGAAAATATTGCTATAGATACCGACGATTTGGTTTTGGCTGGCAGCAATGTCTCGGTGGTGATAGGAACATACGGTCGCCGTGGTGCTGATGATCCCGGGGTGGACTGGGAAGATCACTTGAAGGAGAGGGCTAAATATCACGTTTCGTGGCCCGAATATCTGATGATTCTTCAAATGGTTTTGGCTAAGAAATACAATGTCAATATCGTTAAGGAACAATTGATAAAAGTCTCAATGGCTACTTCCAACAATACTCACGAGGAACTTATCGGAGAGAATGCTTTGATGAGTATGAGACTTAACCGCAAGTTGTTGCAGTTGGATATGGTACAATATTCGAAGTTTGCTTCACATCTTGTGATGTCCGGCAGAACCACCCGCAGGTTGGGACTTAATGAGGATATGGAGAACCTCAAGAGTGTTATAGAGATGGTGGACAACAGTTTGCAGAATTTGAGTAACTTCAAGGCTATGAAGTCGGACTTCTTCCTGAATATTGTTTTGGCAATTATATCCATCGCTTCTACTTTCGAGTTGTTCTTCCAGGATTCGAGAATGCCATTTTTGCAGCATCTTTTCGGAGTGGAGACCAAAGGTCTGGCTTCGTATTTAGTGGCAGTGGTGGCAGCTTTGACATTCTTTGCGCTGTTGATAGTTATAAAGAATTCTATTAAGAAGTTTTGGTATGTTTTTGTAAAATAGATGATTATGGAAAAATTTAATATATGTTCAGCTGAAAAGGAAGATGCTCAGTATCTTTGTGATATGTTTCTCGGGCATATTTCTGCTCATAAAGAGTATATCTCTCACGGGGAGATTCAGATGGGGGTAGGAGTGGGAGAATTTGTCGATGGAGAATTTGTTACAGCAGTCGCCCCCACTGCAAGGCAGCAGTGGATGAAGTATATCCACGACAAGATGGATTTAAGTGATGAAGCAGTTGTCTATAAGGCTGTTATGGATGGTGAAATAATAGGTTTCTGCGTGGCTGAGATTACAGATGACGGGGCAGATCCTTTCGGAATGGTTTGCGATGTGCTGGTTAATGAGCAGTGCAGAGCTTCGGGAGTGGGAAGTGCTTTGTTGGAGAGTGCTCTGGAGTGGCTTCGTCAGAAGGGAATTAAAGATGTCTATCTCGAATCGGGATTGCATAATCATTCTGCTCACGAGTATTTCAAACACAGAGGTTTTATGAAGGTGTCGGAGATATACAAGCTTATGTAATAAGGTAAAGCGTGAAATATTAAAGCCCCGGAAGTCAATTCTATATGAGAGGACTCCCGGGGCTGGTTTATTGAAATTATGAAACGGTTTACAGGTAGTAATCCACTGTCTTTCTGTCTGTTCTGTGTTCTTTGCAGAATGCGCTGATAGGAACGTGCAGTGGGTGCTTTTTATAATCTTCGAGGGCTTGCTTGCTCTCAAATTCGCTTATCAGCACGGCATCGAATGCGCTCGATGATTCCAAGTCGTTTATACCGACTTCCATACTGATAAGACCTTCGATTTGTCCGTTTAGGGCTTCGAGTCTGGTTTTCATTGTCTGAGCCACCTGTGCGGGGGTGAGTTCCGAGTCTGTGCGGAACTTCCACATAACTATATGTTTGATTCTCTTCATATTAGAAATAGTATCTTACTCCTGCAGTTGCACTTGAAAGAATATTGAAAGTTATATTTGAACCATCGATTTTTGGATCCGAAGGATTGTCGCTTTTTGCTGTAACTGCATCACAACCGAATGATCCGAGGGTAGCAAATGCTGAGAAATTCTGATTGATGGTATATTCAAGGGCAATGAGTTGTATTCTGATAGCAAATGCTGAGACACCGAATTTCTTTGTGGTAGAAAGGTCAAGGTCCTGGTTATAAGAACCGAATGCTCCGTAAAATCCTATTTCCGGGGTATAGAACAATTTGTTGTCAATCAAGTTTACGTAATATGAAACTGAAGGACCGAATTCGAAAAGGTGAACTCTGTTTGAGAGCCATTTGCCTCTGTCCTGACTGGTTTGTTCCACACTGAGTTCGTATCCGGCACTAAATGAAACGCGAAGATTGTCGATTACAAAATATCCTACTTCAGGGATAATTGAAAATGATGTGTTGCCGGGCAATCTGCCTGATAATGTAATACCTTCGTATTTATATTTTGCAGATAGTGCGTTTGTGCTGAATCCTAATTTACCGCCGACATAAAGGTTGCCCTGCATTTGTGCACTTGCTGAAATTATTGAAACTATGGCAAGTACAATAGTAAGTAATGTTTTTTTCATTGTATGTTCTTTTTATCAAAATTCCGTTCTTATGACAAAGATACAAAAAATGTGCAAATAAAGTATTTTTATTTATTGTTTGGGGTTATTTTTCTGTTGAGAGTCTCTCTGATAATTGCTACATTTGTAAGATATATTTAAAAGGTGTAGTGGTGTTTTTCTTATAGTGCAACAATTGTTCTGATTTTTGCATCTTAGAAAGACAACCCCCCCATAAGATTGATTATTATGGTTAAGATTTTTTGTAAGAACAATGGTCAGAGCAAAGAGTTCGTAGAGGGAACAACTTTGATGGAGATGCTTTCGGAGTTTGAGTTCGAGAGACCTTACCAAATCCTCTCTGCAAGGGTAAATAATGTAAGTCAGGGGTTGAAGTATCGTGCTTTCAACAGCCGTCAGGTGGAATTTCTCGATTATACCTCATACGTAGGAAGGGGTGTTTATTGTTGTTCTTTGTGTTTTCTTCTTTGTAAGGCAGCGAGTGACTTGTTTCCCAATTGCAAAGTGACTTTGCGCAGACCAATTTCCAAAGGTTATTATTGCACAATATGTTTTGAAGATGGAAGGTGTCTGTCTGCTTCCGATCTGGAATCTTTGAAGCAGAGGATGGATGAGATTGTAGCACAGGATATTCCTTTTCACCGCCACGAGGTTTCTTTGGAAGAGGCAATTGAACTTTTTGTGTCCAAAGGGAATGATGATAAGGTCAAGTTGTTGAAAACCAGTGGAGATATTTATGTAAACTACTATACATTGGAGGATTGTGCCGATTATTATTATGAGGCATTGGTGCCAAGTACCGGTTATCTGAAGGTGTGGTCATTGGAAAAGTATGAGAGTGGTCTGCTGTTGAGAGTTCCCAACCGTCATTCGCCACAGGAGTTGGCTCCTTTTACACCTCAGCCCAAGACTTTTGAGGTTTTTGCTGAGAATCTCAGATGGAACAGGATTATGGGATTGGAGAATGCCGGGGATGTCAATATGGCTTGCAACTGCGGGGCTGCCGGGGATCTGATAAAGGTGGCAGAAGCGTTGCAGGAGAAGAAGATTGTTCAGATAGCCGAGGAGATCGAACAGAGGGTCAATGGGGAGAATCCCATCAAGATGGTGTTGATTACAGGGCCGAGCAGCAGTGGTAAGTCCACTTTCTGCAAGAGGTTGAGTATTCAGCTGAAGGCTTGTGGTATTTGTCCCATTTCTTTTTCTACCGATGATTACTTTGTAAATCGTCTCGATACCCCAAGATTGCCCGACGGGTCGTTTGATTTTGACAATTTTGATACTGTCGATCATAAATATCTTCAGGATGATGTGGTCAAACTGCTTGCAGGGGAGACAGTGGATGTTCCCGAGTATAATTTTGTTACAGGTTTGAGGGAGTATAATGGAAGGAAATTGAAGCTGCAGCCCGGTTCTGTTTTGCTGCTCGAGGGGATACACGCTCTTAATCCCAGACTTACCGACAGGGTAGACGAGTCTTTGAAATACAGAATTTTTATCAATACTATAACAAGTATTTCTTTGGACAATCATAATTGTATTCCGACCAGTGACAATCGTTTGATCAGACGTATCGTCAGAGATTACAGCAAGGGGGCATTCAGTGCGCAGGAGACTATTTCCAACTGGCCCAATGTGCGCCGTTCGGAGGTGCAATGGATTTATCCATATCAGGAGTATGCGGATGTTTTGTTCAATTCTTCGTATATTGTTGAGTTTCCGGTGATTAGGGCATATGCTGAGAGGATTTTGAAAACTGTCCCGAAGAATTGTGTGGAGTACAGTGAAGTACATCGTCTCCTCAAGT
>JAZRBT010000120.1:0-1959 GCA_045635245.1 Candidatus Coprenecus sp. | reverse complement strand
AAAGCCCATAGATGTATCCATAGATTTGCCATCTTTAACAGCTGTTACTGAGCCGCCATTACCCAAGTGACAGGTAACGATTTTGGAATTGTTAATATCCAATCCCAAAATATCACAAGCCTTGCGGGCTACGAATTTATGAGATGTGCCGTGGAAACCATAGCGGCGAACTTTATAGTTTTCATAACATTCGTATGGAATTGCATACATATATGCATAATCAGGCATTGTCTGATGGAATGATGTATCAAATACAGCAACTTGGGGAGTAGTAGGAAGCAATGTTTCAACTGCTCTGATACCCAACAAGTTTGCAGGATTGTGCAAAGGAGCAAGTTCGCAAAGTTCTTCGATACCTTCGATAACTTTGGCATCTATGATACAAGATTTTGGGAAAAGTTCTCCACCGTGAGCCACGCGATGACCTACAGCCTCAATCTCATTCAATGACGAAAGAACTCCGCATTGAGAATCTGTAATAAGTTCCAGCACACACTTAATACCCTCTGTATGATCAGGTATAGGTTTGCTAATTTCCACTTTCTGTTTTCCGGTTGGTTTGTGGGTAATATCTCCGTGATCCATTCCGATTCTCTCAACAAGACCTTTTGCAAGCAATGAATAATCATTCTCTGACTGCATATTAAGGACTTGGTATTTCAACGAAGAACTTCCGCAATTAAATACAAGTACAATCATAACTGTTAGATATTAGACTTTATATAACTCTTTATCTTGCAAAGATAATCAATTAATAGGAAATTAACGAAGAAATTCATATCTTGCTCAAAAATAATTTCAGAGGTATGAGGCGAGAGATTTTTTTATTGTTTTTCCTATTATTTTTATGTCTTGGAAACCTATTTTCCAGACACTTCCTGACCCCACAATCAATCCCATTAATTTTACTTTCTGCATTACTTCTGATTATATGCAGCAAGTTCCACAAAGCCCCTTTCTTCCTGATATTCTTCACTATAGGAATACTTGGGGAGCAATACTCCCCATTTGAAAAAATAATTCCGGATGATAGAAATTCATCCATAGAAAAGATTTTTCGGCAGCATCAGCACAATGCCTCCACCCAAATAGATTCCCTTTATGGAAATTACGACAAAGAATCTGTAGCCATCATCAAAGCCCTCTCGATCGGGGTCAAAGATGGAATCGGCAGAGAAACCTGGGAAAATTTCAGAGAGAGCGGAGCAATGCACCTGCTTGCCCTTTCGGGAATGCACCTGGGGATAATTTACGGAATACTGAAGATTCTGCTCTCCATATTCGGCAATTTTCCCTGGGCAAGAAAAGGGAAAAGCATAATAATCATCCTCCTGATTTGGTTATACACCCTCTTTACAGGATGTTCTGTATCATTACTCAGGGCAGCAATAATGGCCACCGTTTATGAATTGTCCAATATCTTCGACAGAGAGAAAAACGGAGTAGCCTCACTGTGTATCAGCGGATTTATAATCATTCTGATCTGGCCGGATTCCCCCGAAAATGCAGGATTCCAACTCTCTTTCGGAGCAATGCTGGGAATTTTCTTTATATATCCTCATCTGAAGGAAATTTCATCTCCTGCAAACACCATTCTGAAATATATCTGGAACCTCTCACTATTTTCCATCAGCTGCACATTTTTCACTGCCCCCATATTATTTCTCAGGTTTGAGACATACGCAATGTTTTCACTGCTCACAAATATCCTGTGCTCCCCTATGACAGTCGCTGCAATGACACTGATTCCCCTGAGTTTTGCCACATTTTACATTTCAGCAGGATTGCATCACCTCGTTAACTTTCTATTATTCAAAACCATAGAAATAATGATTTTCATAAATGAAATAATAAGTAAAATTTAAGCGATTTTTTCCTATTTTTGCCGAAAATTTTCTATTAATATGGGAGGAATTTTTGGAGTAATCTCTACTAAGAAATGCACCAACGACCTTTTCT
>JAZRBT010000119.1:0-3366 GCA_045635245.1 Candidatus Coprenecus sp. | reverse complement strand
TTTACGACAGAAATACTGCACATACTCGTTGCAAAAGGACAAACAAGTTTGTCCTCTTACTCGCATGTTTGTATATTTGTCCTATGCAAAAAATTTACAACGACATCATCACAGTAGTAATCAGCAGACAAGGTGCTGAGTTACAAAGTATAAAGAAAGGAGAGACAGAATATCTTTGGCAAGGGGATCCAACCTTTTGGGGCAGACGCTCCCCTATTCTTTTCCCAATTGTCGGCAGAGTTTGGGATAACAAATACACGGTGAATGGGAAAAAATACGAGTTGGGACAACACGGATTTGCCAGGGATATGGCATTTTCTTTGGTAGAATCATCTCAGAGCGAAGCCCATTACAGACTATTATCAGATGAGAAAACATTGGACAAATTCCCATTTCCATTTATACTGGATGTCATATATAAATTGAAAGGGAATAAAATTGAAGTCATTTGGGAAGTCTCAAACCCTTCTGACTCAGATATATATTTCCAGATCGGAGCACACCCGGCATTCAATTACCCCGATTTCGAACCTGATAAACAGGAAAGGATTATCCTCGATTTCCACTCTGAAAAAACTCTCTTACACACCAGATTGAAAGAGAAAGGTTGCGTTGACCCGAACCCAAATAACAAGGGAAAACTGGAATTGGCCGATGGAGGACGCTTGGAAATTGGAAAAGAGACATTTGACACAGTTGATACATTCATTTTTGAGGAGGGACAGTTAAACAAGGTCTCAATATTGAAAACTGATGGCACCCCCTGGCTCAATGTAGATTTCAAAACACCTGTTGTGGGAATCTGGTCTCCTCCCAAAAAAAATGCTCCATTTATATGTATTGAGCCGTGGTTTGGGAGATGTGATTCAGTCAACTTTGATGGAGATTTTACAAACAAAGATTGGGTAAACAGACTTGCCCCGGGAATGAAATTTGCAAACTCCTACATCATTGAGATAGAATAAATTTGCCTAAACGATACAAAGAGAGATGCCAATGCAACAAATTTGGGGCAAAATGCATCTATTGAGAAATAACAGATAAGTATCTATGGATTTGAAATTCATAAAATCGAGTTGGTACAAAATGGTAATGTTGGTACTTGCAGCATTATTTATACACTCTTGTTCTTTTGAGTTCTTACCAATGGACAAGCCCACTAATCCATACGCAAGTTTCACTATCAAAGGTAAAGTTGTTGATTCTCACACAAATGAACCCGTACAAGGGATTTTGGTCACCAGATATGAAACTTATGTCAATTATCAGACCCAGGAGGTTGAAATGATCGAGAGTATCGGTTATCCTTGTATGGTAAATGAAGATGGAGAGTTCTATTTTGATGGAAAGTTCAAGAATGACAATTATGAATATATGTATTTGGGCCTGGAAGACCACAACTATGAATTTGACGGAAAATATCAGTCCAAGATGGTTTTGGTCAAATTACACAAAGAGGATCAGGGACCTGAAATCGATCCCGGATTTCAGGGTCATTACACTGCCGAGATTACCATTGAGCTCAAACCTTTAGATATATAGAACAAATTCATTCAGAAAAACTATATGAAAAAAATCCTGTCAGCAATAGCACTCATTCTGGTATCTGCAATATGCGGATACTCGCAACAGGAGTACTATGCTCCATTCACAGCTGACAGACCAGGTGCATCGACAGGTCCTGCGACAGTGGGATTAAATGTATTTCAGATAGAGCAAGGTTTTGGATACAATCGTTCAGAAGGGTTGAATACCTTCACTTTCAGCAACACCCTTTTAAGATTCGGATTATTCAAAAACGCTGAGATAAGATTGTCCGCAGACGGATTATGTAGTTCAGAAACAGGAATCAACAAGTGGTCTGCCGCTTTTTCTGGATTGACAGCGGGAACAAAAATAAATTGTTTTGAAGGTCGTGGGGCAATACCTGCAATCTCAGTTCTGGCAGAACTACAAATACCAGGAACAGCATCTGAAGGATATGGAGTGGAACATCTTGCACCTTCTTTATATCTCCTTTTTGAAAATTTCATAACTGACTGGCTATACATCTGCTACAATGTCGGAGCACAATGGGATGGAACCAGCCCAACTCCCGGGCTCTTTCTTGCAGCAAGCCTTGGAGCTGATATTTCAGATAAGGTTGGGACATATATTGAAAGTTACAACACATTTGCTCCGCAAGGGAACAATTATGCAATAGACTTTGGATTTTATTGGTCAGTTGCCCGAAGACTACAATTGGATATTTCAGCAGATTTAGGATTGAATAACACCCGTCAGAATTGGGGCATAAGCCTTGGATTTGCCTGGCAGTTAAACAAATAGTATATAATTAAATTTACCTGTATGAAAAACATATTTCTACGATTTTTAAAATGGTCTTTAAGTATACTGGGATTATCGCTTGGTTGTTACGCACTCACAGGATGCGTTAGGGTTGAGTATGGCGTTCCACACGCAAATTTCCAGGTAAAGGGCAAAGTTATTGATTCCAAAACCAAAGAGGGACTCAGAGGCATCAGTGTAACAATGAATCCTGCAGGATACCAACAGGTAAACGGGCAGGAATCGGTTTCCAAATATTATTATGACTCCACAGTTGTGAATGTCAATGGAGAGTTTGAACTCTGGGCCCAAGAGATGACCGGTGGTAACATATATCTGAAAGTTAAAGATATAGATCCTTACACCTATGGAAATTACCCGGAGAAAACTGTCAAGGTACAGTTTCAGCAGACAGAAGAAGGTTCAGGAAGCTGGTATAAGGGGACATACTCATCTGATATTTTGATTGAACTTAAGGAAATTGGTTCCGAAGAATAGCATTACAAACAACATAAATCATTAAACCTTCAAATATGAAAAATATATTTATACAGGTCATAAAATGGACCTTGGGGATTTTAGGAGTATCATTAGGATGTTACGCATTATCAAGTTGTGATAAAGAGAGAAATGAGGAGGATATTAAAGTAGAGTATGGTTGTCCGTACGCAATGTTTGAAGTGAAAGGGAAAGTAGTCGACTCCAAAACAAAAGAGGGGCTCAAAGGGCTGAGTGTAACAATGAATCTCGCCGAATACAATCAATTGAATGGTGGAGAAACAGCTTCAAAGTATTACGTTGACTCAACAGTTGTGGATGATAATGGAGGGTTTGAACTCGGTTATCAAATGATGCCGGGAGATAATATCTATGTAAGAGTAAGAGATTTGGATCCTGCAACTGATGGAAATTACCCCGAAAAAACGATTAAAGTAGATTTTCAACAGACTGAGTCGGGATCAGGATGGTATCAGGGAGCATTCTCATCTGAAGTGTTAGTTGAACTCGAGGCTATTGATTCTCAAGAATAAAGGATAG
>JAZRBT010000118.1:0-2415 GCA_045635245.1 Candidatus Coprenecus sp. | reverse complement strand
GGGCAGCACATTTAGCCTGAAGTTCTTCGATAAATCCTTTACCGCTCTTAGGGTCGCAGTCACGACCGTCCATAAAGCAGTGTACAAATACTTTGGGCAGGCGGTATTTTGCAGCGGTTTCCAAAAATTCGTAAAGGTGGTTCAATGAGCTGTGAACCCCACCGTGCGAGCAAAGTCCGAAGAAGTGGAGTTGTTTTCCATTTTCGGCAACGTAGTCGTATGCTGCTTTGATTTCAGGGTTTTCCAAAAGTTTGTGCTCCTGGCAAGCCATATTGATTTTCACCAAGTCCTGATATACAATGCGGCCGGCTCCAAGGTTGAGGTGACCCACTTCTGAGTTACCCATTTGTCCCTCTGGCAACCCCACATCTTCTCCGCACGCTTTGATGAACGATACTGGATATTTTGCTCTTAGAGCATCAATGTGAGGTGTTCCTTGTGTATAGATGGCGTTCGAATGATCTTTTCTCCCTTCTCCCCATCCGTCGAGAATCATTAGAAGTACTTTCTTATTCATTTCTATTCTATTAAATTAAAAATTTCAATCTTATTCAAAAAGTGTGCAAAAATACTAACAAGCGAGCAAGAAGACAAACGCAGTTTGGCTTTTTTCAGCGAGTGCCGCCAGAATTTCTGTCGCGAATGCGACAAAAATCAAGAATAGCAGATCAAGAAGACAAACGTAAGTTTGGCTTTTTTCAGCGAGCGCAGCCAGTATTTCTGTCGCGAATGCGACAAAAATCAACAACAGCAGATCAAGAAGACAAACGCAGTTTGGCTTTTTTCAGCGAGTGCCGCCAATATTTCTGTAGGAAAGGTTGTATTTCTGTCGATTGCGGCAAAATTGTAACAGTTTTTTAATATGTGGCATATATTTTTGCGTTATATTTGTTAGTAAATGGAATCACTAAAGAATTTTATTATGAAACTCAGAAGAAGACCGCGCTCAGAGTCCAAGGGAAAGAATGAGCAAAAGAAATTAGAGAAGAAAGTTCGTGGACGCAGGGCTGAGAGGAAATTGTCTGCAGGCAAGAAAGGTGGCAAAGGGGCAAAGAAAGAGAGATTTACAGCAGAGGAACTCACCGGTAAAGTCCAAATGACCCGTGAAGGTTATGCTTTTGTGATAGTGGATGGAAGGGACAATGATATTTTTGTTCCTGCAACCAAAATGCGTGGGGCGCTTCATAATGATACTGTACTGGTAAGGACTGTCAAAGGTCGTGGCATTGGAAAAGATGGAAAGGCTAAGAGGATTGAGGGGGAGGTTCTTGCTGTCATTGAAAGGAGTACAAAACCTTTTGTGGGCATTTTGCAATATTCCCACAGGGAGTTGTGGCTGATTATGGAAAGCAGGTTTATGCCGCACGATATCCGTATTTCTGATTCTGATATGGAGAAATGGTTTGGACCGGAGGGGGAATATGATCTTGAGAAAGTTTCGGGAATGAAAGCGGCTGTGGTGGTGAGTGCCTGGCCTCGAAAGAGTATTGCTCCCATTGGAAAGATTGTGGATATTTTAGGATTCCCCGGAGAGAATGATACAGAGATGCACGCCATTCTGACAGAGTTCGGACTTCCTTACAGATTCCCGAATGATGTTCTCAGGGCTGCAGAGGAGATTCCTGTTGAGATTACCCAAAAGGAGATTGAGGGAAGAAGGGATTTCAGAGGAGTTACCACTTTGACTATTGACCCGGCTGATGCAAAGGATTTTGACGATGCTTTGTCTTATCGCAAACTCGATAATGGAAATATAGAAGTTGGGGTACATATTGCCGATGTTTCCCATTATGTTACTCCAGGGACAGAGATTGACAAGTGTGCTTTTGAAAGAGGTACTTCAGTATATCTTGTAGACAGGACAGTGCCGATGCTTCCTGAGGTCCTTTCCAATATGCTTTGTTCGCTAAGACCCGATGAGGAGAAGTTGTGCTTCTCGGCAGTTTTTGAGATGACTCCCCGGGGAAAGGTGGAGAACAAATGGTTCGGCAGGACTATCATAAAGTCTGATGCCCGTTTTGCATACGAAGAGGCGCAGGCGGTCATAGAGAGTGGACAGGGAAGAATGGCAGAGGAGATTATGGAGCTGCATAAACTTGCTACAATATTGAGGAAGAAGCGTTTTGCTGCAGGGGCAATAATGTTTGAGCGTCCTGAAATGAAGGTTGAGGTAGACAGTACAGGCAAGCCGATAAGGGTTTATGAGAAGATATCCAAAGAGGCAAACTGGCTCATCGAGGAGTTTATGTTGCTGGCAAACCGTTCTGTGGCAGAGTTTATCGGAAAAGGGACCAGAAAGAGCAAAGCCCATACTTTTGTATATCGTATCCACGAGAATCCTAATGAGGAGAAACTCGATGTGCTCAGAAGGTTTGTAAATCTGTTCGGGTACAAGTTGCCTGATTCGAAGAAACC
>JAZRBT010000117.1:0-3447 GCA_045635245.1 Candidatus Coprenecus sp. | reverse complement strand
CTCTTTTTTATCTGCTGATTTATCTGCTGAACGCCACTCCGATATAAGCCCTCGGACCGGCTGGAACTCCGTATCTGCCACTTCCGTAAGGAATCATATAATCGCATTTGATGATTAGCGATATAACCTTGGTTAATGAGTATTCAACACCGAAAAACGGAGCAACCATTCCGTATGAAGATTTTCTGTAAACAGCCCTCTCTTCAGGTTTCCAGTCATCTGTGTTCCCTTCAAACATATAAACAGCCTTGAATGAGCCTCCGCCAATTGTCGCCCCCAGAAATATAAGCCATCTGTCAAATTTAAACGGAGAATCAATCAGCAATCCGCCCCATCCCGATTGAACATAACTGCCATTCTTTAAAATATTTGCAGTTGAAACATATCCCTCAGTTCCGACTCTGAGGTGATTGCCAAACTTGATTTTAATAGTACCCCCGATACCCTTTGTTAAAGCAGAAACTGTATGTCCACCCAATTCTGGCAGCTCTGTGTGGTAAACATAACCGAGGTGGAGCATCATTCCGCCTATGTATCCGTTATATGCAAGTTTCGATTTTGGTTTGGAAACTTGTGTGCTGTCCTGAGCAAACATTGAGATGCTTAGAATAATAATTGATATGATTGAAATTAATTTCTTCATTGCTTGTCTTCTTTATTTTGTTTAATTGTAGGTACTACGAAACCAACAACAATCGTTCCGATAACCGCAGCACATAGTACAATAATTTTAACAACCGGATTTGTCAAAAAGAATGTAATCGAAATGGTTACCATAACAGCCATAAGAGAGATGGCATACAATTTCCCCCTGACACTCAATCCTCTGTTTTTCTCATATTCCCTTATTTTGTTTCCGAGAAACGAGCGGTGCAGAGCATCGTGCAATTTTTTGGAACTTCTGTAGAATAGCCACGAACTCAATAGTAATAGTGGGGTGGCAGGTAGTCCCGGCACAAATATTCCCATAAATCCAAAGACTGTGGTAATTGATCCGAGGATTATAAAAAGTGTCTTAAATCTATACTTGTTACTGTTATTGGACATATTTTTCATCAAGGTCTGCAAATATATAAAAAATCTTACTATCTTTAAAGTTTGTTTAAAAATAATATTAATACAAGTGAAAATCAGATCTATCACATTTATTTTTGCAATTCTCCTGTGTGGTGTACTGCGCGGCCAGTCAGTCTTTTACGATTCGTGGCACGGAGACCTTGATGTGCAAGGAAACAAACTGACTCTTGTTTTTCATTTGTCCGAAGTTTTTTCCACAATGGATGTCCCTGCGCAGGGAGCTTTTGAACTTCCTGTGAAAGTGGAGTGTGAGAATGATTACCATATTGAGGTTGTAATGGAAAAACTCGGGGCATCATTTTCGGGTAATATGCTGATGGGAAATATTGTGGGACAATTCACCCAGTTCGGGGTCTCTTTCCCTTTGGTTCTGAAAAGGGGAGACATTAAGTATAACCGTCCTCAAACTCCGGTTCCGCCTTTTGAATATAATGTGGAAAATGTGGTTTTTGAAAATAAAGAGGAGGGAGCCACTCTTGCCGGAACATTGGTAACCCCTTGTGATGCAGATTCTTCGACTGTTGTGGTTTTGATGGTTTCCGGAAGCGGACTTCAGGATAGAGATGAGACTATTATGCAGCATCGTCCTTTCTGGGTTATTGCCGATTATTTTGCAAAGAACGGCATTGCGACATTGAGATATGATGACAGAGGTGTGGGAGAGTCTCAGGGAGACAATTCCAAAGCGACTTCGTGGAATTATAAGAATGATGCTCTTGCCGGCATTTCTTATTTGAAAGGATTGGAAAAATTCTCCAAAGTGGGAGTTTTGGGACATAGTGAAGGGGGACTTATTTCGTTTATGATGGGAGAGGAGGGTGCAGTAGATTTTATTGTCTCAATGGCAGGACCGTTGTTGAACGGAGCAGAAATTTCACTGTATCAGCAGAATACTTTGTTTTTGGCTGCGGGTATTGATCTTCAGTCTGTTGAAAATTATTGTGCGGCAGCGCGAAAAGTATATAATTATAAAAAGGAGAGCAATTCTTTGGCTAAGGCACTTGAGGGTAAACTTGTCATTGAATCTGCCGATTCTTTATTGAGGTCAATTGCGCCTGAGGCAGAGTTGCTGATTGCGCCTTTGTATGCAAATTTGCAGGAATTGGTTTCGATAAAATATCCCTGGATGCTCTATTTTTTGGAGTATGAGCCAATGAGTGCTTTGAGAAATGTGAAGTGTCCTTCGCTTCTGATGTTTGGAGGAAAGGATATACAAGTTCCTTATATAGAGAATATTGAAAAGTATGGAGAAGATGTTGCTGCTATGCCGAATGTGGAGGTGGTTATGTTTGAGAATTGTAACCATTTGTTCCAGAAGGCAGTTACAGGCAGTGTCTCGGAGTATGTTGTGATAGAAGAGACGATCTCTCCGGAAGTGTTGGAACAGATGGTGAAATGGATAAAAACAAATAACTAATTTTATAAGATATGTTTAAAAAAATTGTTGTGGCAGGCTTGGTGCTTGCATCATTATGTAGTTGTAAAATGGAAAATCCTTTATTGGTGGAATCGACAGCTCCTTATGGCGCTCCGATGTTTGACAAAATCAAAACAGAGCATTATCTTCCCGCTTTCGAGCAGGCTATTGCTGAGGGAATGAGTGAGATTGATGCTATTGTAAATAATCCTGAGGCTCCTACCTTCGAGAATACTATCGAGGCTATGGAGTATGCCGGTGGAACATTGACTCGCGTTGCAGGTATTTTCTTCAATGTGAATGAGGCTAATACTTCTGATGAAATGCAGAAAGTGGCTGAGCAAATTACCCCTATGTTGAACGATTACTCAATGTATGTTTCATTGAATATTCCTTTGTTTGAGAGAGTTAAAGCTGTGTATGAGCAAAAGGACAATTTGTCTCTTGAGCCTGATCAAATGAAACTTTTGGAAAATGCATACAAAGGATTCTCTCGTTCAGGTGCAAATTTGAGTGATGAGGACAAAGAGTTGTATCGTCAATATTCTAACGAATTGTCGCTTTTGAATCTTCAATTCGGAAAGAATGTATTGGCTGCAACCAATGCTTTTGTTATGAATATCACCGATTCTACAGAATTGGTTGGTCTTCCCGAGTATGTAAAACAAATGGCTGCTGAAACTGCTGCTGAGAAAGGTTTGACAGGCTGGGCTTTCACTCTTGATGTTCCAAGTTATCTTCCTTTTATGAAATATAGCGAAAACGAAGCTCGCAGAAAAGAGTTGTATTTGGCATACGCTACCCGTGGTATTGGTGAAGAATTTGACAATACTCAAGTTGTTAAAGATATCGTAGGTTTGAGAATCAAAATTGCAAATCTTCTTGGATATGAGACTTATGCAGACTATGCTTTGGAAGAGCGTATGGCAAATGACAAGGATCTTGTAATTGAT
>JAZRBT010000116.1:0-8779 GCA_045635245.1 Candidatus Coprenecus sp. | reverse complement strand
TATCGCCCTCGAGGGAGACAGTATCTATGTTGACAACCGGGAGTTGGGACATCTTACCGTAATGAGCAAGTGGGACCAAAACAGAGAGAGGTTCAATATACTTGTAAACAACAATATACAGGCTAACACCCCTCTAAATGTTACCGGATATTTCACCCCATCACGCAAATATCTGTCTCTCAATGTATCTCTTAACGATTTCAAATTGGCACAAGTCAATCCAATTCTCAAAGGGGTTATGGATATTTCCGACGGCTCGATAGATGGAGAATTGAACATCAGCGGAGAAATGTCCAGACTGATAATGAAGAGTGAGGGGGCATATATCAACACATTCAAATTCACTCCAAACTATACAAAAGTCACTTACACCGTCAGCGGACCGGTAGAGATTGACCAGAAAGGTATCTATCTTACAAATCTGATAATAGAAGACCCTTTACATAATACTGCCAAGATGAGTGGTTCGATACTTCACGAGTCATTCAAAAACCTATATCTTGACGCCCGACTTGACTTCACACGATTCCAGTGCCTGAACACCCACGAAAGGGATAATTCGACATTCTACGGACAGGCATTTGCATCAGGTAGTATCAATATAAATGGTTCTTTGAATGATTTGTTCATCGATGCTGTCGTCAATACAGAAGACAATACTACCATCCACGTACCTATGTCTTCATCATCTTCAGCACAGAAGACCGACTTGATTTCATTTGAAAATTTCTCAAAGAAAATCAAGGAGAAACATTACTACACTTATAACAAGACAGATGAGACTTCCAAATCGAAAGCAAAAATAGAGGTAAGGGCTATGGCCAATATCTCAGACAACACACAGTTGCTCATAGAGATGAACAAATCGTTGGGAGAAATTCTCAAATGCAGAGGTAAAGGAAACATTGACATATCTGTTAATCCATCCCGCAACATCTTTGACATCAGAGGAGATTACACCATTTCCGAAGGAAATTACCACTTTGCAATGGCTATTGGAGCAAAAGACTTCATTATAAATAAAGGAGGAACACTTGCATTCAACGGCGGGCTGATGAACACCTCTCTGAATGTGGGAGCTACCTACCAGACAAAAGCATCGGTATCGACACTGATTTCAGATACAACCTCAGTGGCCAGCAGAAGAACTGTAAACTGCGGTATTAACCTCAAAGGATCGTTAAGTAACCCGGAATTGTCGTTTTCAATCGACATTCCCGACCTCGACCCTATCACCAAAGGGAGGGTTGAAAGTGCTCTAAGTACCCCTGACAAAGTACAAAGACAGTTTATGGCGCTGATCCTTTCGGGTAGTTTTGTACCGGACGAACAGTCTGGAATTTTCAACAACACTACGATTCTGTACTCCAACGCAAGTGAAATTGTCGCAAACCAGTTCAATAATATATTCCGGCAGCTGGAAATCCCGCTCGATTTGGGATTGAATTACCAGCCGGGAAGCGGTCTTGGCGGAAAAGATATGTTCGATGTGGCACTATCCTATCAGGCATTCAACAACAGGTTGATTATCAACGGAAATGTCGGCAACAGCGAAACCTCTTCATCAGCCTGGGCAGGAAATCTGGAAGTGGAATACAAAGTGGACAATCAGGGTAAACTCAGACTGAATGTCTTCACCCGTGCTGCTGACAGCTATTCCAACTACCTCGACAACACCCAGCGAAGCGGATTCGGTATCTCATTCCAGGACGAATTCGACACTTTCGGAGAACTGATCAGAAACATATTCTACACACGAAAACGTAAAGAGGAATACGAACTCGAAAGAATGCGTAAAGCCTTGGAAGAGTTGCAGCAAGAGGCTGCCAAAGCGAACATAAAAAAAGAGGAAATCCTTAAACCTAAGGAAGATCCTCTCAAACTGATGGATGAACAAAGCGGACTAATCGAGTACAACCGTTGATATCTTTCCGATAAGTTCCTTATCATAAGGCCTTTCCACCAAAATATAGTTTCTGGTGTAGCCAAACATCATTCCATTTTTCTGAGTACTCTCAAACAACACCTCTTCGGTAGCCCCCTTAAAACTTTCATAATACTCTTTATGAAGTCTGTCGCATAGTGCCTCGAGTCGATGAACCCTCTCCTGTTTGACTTGTTCATCTACCTGATCTGTCATTTCCGCAGCAGGAGTATCTTTCCGGCGCGAATAAGGGAAGATATGAATGAACGCAGGACGAACTTTCTCCAAAAAACTGTATGTTTCCATAAAGAGTTCCTCAGTTTCCCCCGGAAATCCTGTTATCACATCTATTCCAAAGAAGGGATTTCCCATATACTCTCTGACCAACTCTATTTTTTCTGCAAACATCGAAGTGTTATATCTGCGGCGCATCCTTCTTAGAATCTCATCGCATCCCGACTGCAATGGAATATGGAAATGAGGCAGGAACTTTGTGCCTGAAGCTATCCACTCCACTATCTCTTTGGTCAAAAGATTCGGTTCAATAGAAGAAATACGGTAACGCTCGATACCCTCCACTTCATTGAGTTCCTTCAACAAATCGAGGAATGATTCCCCTGTAGTTCTTCCAAAATCACCGATATTGACTCCTGTCAGAACCACCTCTTTGATACCCAAAGCGGCTATCTGATTTGCCTGTTCCACAAGTTCTGCAATGGAGAGATTTCTACTTTTTCCTCTTGCTTTTGGAATTGTACAATAAGAACATTTATAATCACAACCATCCTGTACTTTCAGGAAAGAACGGGTCCTTTCACCGCTCGAAAATGCAGAATAGACACTGCTGACCTTCTCTATATCCTCCACGTCGAGTATCATCTTGGCATTACCAAAACTTCTCTCCGACTCGATCTTTTGAACTTCCTGAAGCAAAAGTCCTTTCTTTTGGGCTCCAAGGATAATATCCACACCTTCTATCCTGGCAATCTCATCTCCTTTCAGCTGGGCATAACATCCGATAACGGCAATTATTGCTCCCGGAGACTTGCGGTGCAACTTTCTGATAATATTACGGCTCTTTTTGTCACTGTGTTCTGTAACGGTACAAGTATTGATCACATAAATATCGGCAGGCTTGTTCTGCGAGACCACAGTGTAGCCATTTGCGGCAAATTGTCGTGCAAGTGCTGAACTTTCCGAATAATTCAACTTGCATCCTAAAGTATGAAATGATACACTTTTTCCCATATTAATACGAAAGTGTCACTTTTGATGAATGTACTTCTCCACCCAAAGGGGGATTCAATTTTGAAATCGAAACAGAACAGCTGACAATTTGAGGAAAATCACCGTTAATTCTCCTTAAAATTCTCCCTGCCACGTGCTCCAACAAATTTGAAGGAACTGCTACTTCCTCTTTCACAATATTAAATATAAGTTGATAATTTACAGCATCTTCCAAACAATCTGTCAAGGAAGGCTTCTCCATATCCACTTTTGCCGAAAAATCTACAACAAAATAATTTCCAATGATTTTTTCCTCTTCAAAACAACCGTGAGAGGCATAAAATTTCATCCCTTTTAATTCTAATTCTCCTATCATCTTCAAATCTTTCTATGCATAAATCAAAAATACACAAGGTCGCTTGCTGATCTCCATTTTTTCCTTTTTCCAAGCAGCGACAGTCTTAGTCTTTATATATTGGTCAGGCATCGTGATATTGGCAGCTACTGACACCTTGGTGGAGGGTTGCAAAGTAGAAAGAATATCCTCAAAGAGAGCATCATTTCTATATGGAGTCTCTATAATTATCTCTGTCTCAGAATATTTTTTAGATCTCGCCTCCAACTCTTTCAATCTCTTTCTGCGATCCTCCTTCTTGACCGGAATATAGCCGCAGAATGCAAAACATTGTCCGTTAAGTCCTGAAGACATCAATGCCATCATCAAAGAAGAGGGACCTACAAAAGGAACCACCTCTATATCTCCTTTGTGAGCCAGTGAAACCAATGCTGCACCGGGATCGGCCACTGCCGGCAACCCTGCCTCAGAGATTAGAGCCATATCGTTGCCATTTTTCAGAACAGCAAAAATATCTTCAATATCTTTGGGAGAGGAATGCTCATTTATCTCATAGAAATTGAGTGATTCGATGTTTCCACGAAAACCCAATTTTGACAAATATCTTCTGGCACTGCGGAGTTCCTCTACAGCAAAATGGGTTACGTGAGATATCGAAGGAAACACCACCGATGGTATAACCTGCTGAATATCTGTATCTCCCAGCGGAGAAGGAACTAAAAACAATTTCTGCTTCATACACTAATTTTAAGCAAATTTAAAAAATTGTTTGGATTTATATTAACTTTGAAAATTGTATGGCAAATAAAATAGTATTTCTGGGAACGGGAACATCTCAGGGAGTTCCGATTATAGGATGCAAATGTCCTGTGTGTCTCTCAAATGATCCTCACGACAAACGGTTGAGAACCTCTGCTTATATCGAATATCAGGGGTTGCATCTGCTTATCGATGCAGGACCCGATTTCCGCCAACAGATTCTGACAAACAATATATCCACCATCGATGCAGTGCTGCTCACTCACCAGCACAAAGACCATACAGGGGGACTGGACGATGCCAGAGCCTTCAATTATACCACTCAGAAAGGATTTGAGATATACCTCGAACCACGAGTGGCAGAATCCATCAAAAGAGAATACTCCTACGCCTTTGAAAAAGACAAATATCCGGGAGTACCGGAGTTTGTATTGCACCATATCGACCACAACCCTTTCAAAATAAAATCGGTGGAAATCATCCCTATCCGTGCAATGCATTACAAACTGCCTGTGCTGGGCTACCGTTTTGGCTCTTTGGCATATCTTACCGACTTGAATTATATCAGCGATGAGTCTGTGGAACTTCTAAAAGGGATCAAAACATTTGTGGTAAGTTGCCTCAGAAAAGAGGAACACATTTCCCATTTTTCATACAGTCAGGTATTGGAACTATGTGAAAAGATAAATCCCGAAAAGGTATTTTTCACACATATGTCACACCGGATGGGACTCCACGAGGAGATGACGAGAGACCTTCCGCCCTATATAGAACCTGCATACGACGGATTGTCATTAACTTTCTAATTATATTTGGAATAACAAATAATTTTTCTTATTTTTATAGAAAATTATTCACTCTAAAACTTCAAATTATGATAAGAGTTAACGACACCTACGATTACACTACTGTATTCACACAGAGTGATGCTGAAGTTTACGCAAAACTGACAAATGACTTTAACCCTATCCACATCGACAGAGATTATGCAATGACTTCCGAGTTCGGTCGTCCTGTCGCACAAGGGGTTCTTATTCTTTGCGCCTTCTCAAAAGTATTAGGAACATTATGGCCTGCTGACAAAAACTCTTATTTCATCTCTCAAGAGGTAACATATCTCAAACCTGTTTATCTTGAGGATACATATCACATCAGGTTCGAGTGTACCAAAATCGATTACAAAAGAATGATCGGCACTATCGTCGGCAAGATGAGAGACAAAGACGGAAATGATATCGTAATTACCCAAGCCCGTCTGTTCTCCAAAGAACATTTCACAGAACCTGTCTTGTAAAGGAAATACTGTTCAAGATGATGTAAAACGAAAAAGCCGTCTGATGGATTTCAGACGGCTTTTTGGCTATTATATTAGAACCATTCTATCTCTTTGCTCCAATAGGAACACTTATACCAAGATTGACACCAAGGAATGATTTGTCCACTGGAATTCCCTGAGGAGTGTATCTGACTGCTGTGTAGTCACTGCCCAAAAACAGATTCAATCCTTTCTTAGGAGTAAACGAAAGGAGCCATCCTACAGAAGAACGGGTATGCATAAAGGAATAAGAAACTGCCACATCAAACCACTCTGCAGGGGTGTAATTGAATGAGAACATCATCTCGTGTTGGTTTCTTATCTTCGAGAAGTGTCCCACATACAATAGTCCCACATTCATCTGATTCTTGAAGAATGTATAATCTACTCCGGCGTGCACCTTCGATGATAGCATAATGGTACTATTTCCTTTCTGTTCCGACTTTCTGAAACTTACTATTGAAACCGCTCCATCTATCAAGTCTTCCAATTGGTTTGAAACCTCTTCACTCTCAGTAATAATATCCTCAAATCCATTGAAAGCGACCTGGCCGTTGGAAACAAGATGAGTTGATTTATTCTTGAAATAGGTAATGAATCCCAAATCCACAACCGAAGCGGAGAATCTCAATCCATCCACTGCGCAACCCTCAGAAATCTTGTACTGAATACCCAAATCTATGGCACCTCCGATTCCGGATACTCCAAGACCGCCTAAATCTGGATTTATACCATTTACGACTCCTGTCTCAGGGTCATAAGTAAACTCAACTCCTCCTCCCAAAATATATCCGGTAGCACTGCCGCTGAGTCTCCACACCTCGCTGCTCATATCTATCTCCAAATCATCGTATCGGGTTGCAAAGTTCAACATACCTGCCAATAGTTTCAATTTACCACCAACTCTCAAACCTTTCACAAAATCATCGAAAGAATATGAATATCCTGCAGATACATAACTGTATGCATCTAATGACATTCCCAAGTTATCAAGATTGAAATAACCTGTATCATCATCCATTCCATTTTTGACCAAACGGAAAAAATCTTTGGGAAGAGCTGTTCTGGCTGCCACCTTTACACCTGCATCGATAGTCCAGAAAGAGTTCTTTCCGGCAAACCATCCTACATTGATAATATCCAGGCCCAAAGTTCCATCAAGGAAATTCATATCTGATAATTTTCCTAAAACCACATCAGAAGATACTTTGGGATGAAGGAACAACCCTACCTTGCCATTATCCAAAGGATACAAGAAGTTTCCTGCGCCAAGGTTTGAATTTATATTCACTGAGATGTTTGATAGCAGTGGAATTCCCACAAAACCCTGATTTGGAGCAAATGCAGGATTCATCAGATGTCCCAGACTGTAACTGTCCACAAAATAGCCTGTCCTCTGCTGAGCAGAAAGTGACAATGAGGCAAAAAATACAAAAATTGCTAATAATATCTTTTTCATATAATATCCTCCAATACGTTAATCTGCATAATCCGAAAGATCAAGTGTAATTCCCTCTGGAAGTGATACTGAAAAATCAAGTTCCAGATAACAATCCTCTGTAATAGGAATACCGGCAGTCTCTCCAGGCAAAAGGATGACATTAAAAATAATACCTGCGAAATCGTACGATTCCTTGAATTTGTCTATAGAGATAACCAACTGTCTGTCCACAGGAACTCCCTGTTGTGAAGTCCCCTCAACTCTTCCCCCCTCTACATTAACATCCAAAACATTTCCGTTACTGTCAATAAAATCAAAGTCCAATTCCATTGCAACAGGTATATTGGTATTGATATCACATATCAGATCAATCTTAGCCAGTTCAAACACGAAAGCTATTTCTCCTGGCAGGTCTGTAATTGTATCACATACCGGCAAATATAAATTTTCCCCAAAGCACAAAGGAACAATCATATCCAACTCTGTATTGACAAAATAGTTTTTATGGAAATCGACATAATGGGTTCCTCCATTTACATCAGTGTGGGCAAGAACCGTAAAATCTACCGATTCAGGAATAGGGTGGAACAATTTGGAGATATCCGCCTGATACCACTCATATTCTTCCATACCCTCTATTTTAGTCTCGGAAATACAATAAGAGACCATCTCAGACTCTTTGTTTTCATCACAAGATGGTGTTTCCAATTCCATCTCCAAAACATTTGAAGGAGTTTTAGGATCAACAGTAACATCCAATACAAACGGAATTCCGCTATTGGTTGAAATATTGAGCAAAGCATAAGAATTTATCAAATCGATATTTGTTCCTTCACCTCTGAACAAGTCAGGCAAATCACTCAAATCCAGCGACTCGCTGATTGGATCCAATGTTTTGTCCACCAATCCATAAAACCCGCTTGCCATAATTTTATCGCTGTTTTCAGAAGCGACATCAAAATGGATATCAAGATATATATGCTCGCCAACATAATGAGGAAGATCATCAGGATGTAATAACACACTCAGATGTTCCAACACAAAAACATCCTCGAAGTAAAAATCATCGGATGGAGATACATTGAAATCCAATTTTTCGAGATCAATCCGGTTGAATGTAATATGTCCTTCGCTATCCAAGTCTCCCTGTAAGAATATCTTTCCTGAGGTAAAAGCACCACTGGCTTCGCTGAAGTGATATTTCTCGGGCAAGGACATCTCTATAACCACGTGCACATCATCCGGAATACCATAGGAAGATGTTGTAGTCATATCTACAGAAAGCTGGATATGTGCATCTTCAAACAAGATACCGTCAATATCGACTAATCCGTCGGTGTGCGCCTTACTCAAATCGTAACTCAATTTAAGGGTATCAGCACTCTCCAACTCTACTTCAACATAATCATTTGAAGCCCTTGAAAAGGTATTTGCCAAAGAAGATGGGATATAGGTATCTTTTAATAGAACTTCGTGCATACCATCGATAGCGACTTCCTCAATATAATTTGAGAGATCAATGGTTTCATCCACATTCAAAGCAACTTCCATATAATATTCACCTTTTTCAGAGACTTTCAGATACTCATTCTCTTCCAAATCGATGAAATCTGCAATACTTAATTTTCCAGAGTTGCCTAATGGAATTGTCAACGATTCACCTCCAACTTTGATATTCAAATCCAGATTATCGTTGGAGATATCATACTCTCTCGCACACGAGGAGAATAAAATAAGACCAGCCAAAATGTATATGGC
>JAZRBT010000115.1:0-4373 GCA_045635245.1 Candidatus Coprenecus sp. | reverse complement strand
TTTCCGTATGCGTCAAAGAAACGTCCTGCAAGATCATCGCTGACATTCAATGCAGGTGGTTCTCCGAAGAAAATAATTTCAGCGTTGGTAGGGATACCCTCTGTACCTTCAAAAACCTGAAGGGTAACAAGGTCTCCTTTCATTTTCACCACCTGAGCCAAACGCCCGTCTACAGTGGCAAGTTCATCATTTGATACACCCTGTGCTCTGACTGAAACTGTCGCCTTGGTAATTGCCTCGAGTTGAGTGTAAATTCTTTGAAATGCTTTAGTTGTCATAGCCGGTATATTTATCTATTTGTTCAATGTATTTGAAGAAGTTTTCACTCTTGTATTCAGAATAGTTCATCTGTCTGAAGATATTGATAACCTCTTTATAGAATTTTGTACAATCTTCGAATGATTCAAATTCACGTTCACGGTTACAAACTTCCAATACTTTTGAAAGCATAAATTCTTGTCTTTCAAATGGAGTGGTGGCATCGATCTTGTCGAAAGCATCCTGTTGAAGGATAATGAAGTCGATAAGCTCAGATTTCCAGTAACTTTCGTGATAGTTGATTGGAACACCGTCGTCACCAACAATGTTGATTTGCTCGTAAGCCTCTTTACCTCTAAGCACCAAGTTCTTAGCCTCCAATACTTTATTTACCCAGTCGTTTGACACTTTCTCTTTCAAGTATGCAATGATTTCGGGATATTCAAGATATTTTGAATAAGAATCGATAGGGTCAACAGCAGGGTAGCGTTTCTTGTCGGCTCTGTTTTGTGACAAAGCGTAGAAACACCTTGCAGCTTTCTTGGTAGATTCAGTAACAGGCTCTTTAAGGTTACCACCCGCAGGAGATACTGTACCGATGAATGTTACAGCACCACTCTGGCCATTGTTAAGGGTAACTACACCTGCACGGGCATAGAAGTTAGAGATGGTAGATGAAAGGTCCACAGGGAATGCGTCAGCACCGGGAAGCTCTTCCATACGGTTACTCATCTCTCTAAGTGCCTGAGCCCAACGGGATGTAGAGTCAGCAAGAAGAAGAACGCGAAGTCCCATAGATCTGTAGTATTCGCAAATGGTCATTGCAGTGTAAACTGATGCCTCACGAGCTGCAACGGGCATATTTGAAGTATTACAGATGATAGTGGTTCTTTCCATTAGAGAACGTCCTGTATGAGGGTCGATAAGTTCAGGGAACTCAGTGAAGATTTCCACAACCTCGTTAGCACGCTCACCGCAGGCTGCCATAACGATAACGTCTGCTTCACCTTGTTTTGCAATTGCGTGCTGAAGAACGGTCTTACCACAACCGAAAGGTCCGGGGATAAATCCTGTACCACCTTCTGCGATAGGGTTGAAGGTATCAATACATCTGACACCTGTTTCCATAACGCGGTATGGACGTGGTTTCTCTTTATATGCAGTAATAGCCACTTTTACAGGCCATCTCTGAATCATTGTCACATTGATCTCTTCGCCTGCAGCGTTCACCAATGTTGCAATAGTATCAGTTACTTTATAAGAGCCTTTGGCTACGATACTTTTAACTTTGTATTCACCTTTGAAAGAGAAAGGTACCATAATTTTGTGTGACAACCAGCTCTCTTTGACTTCACCAAGCCAGTCAGCAGCACTTACGACATCATTCACTTTTGCGATAGGGGTGAACTCCCATTCTTTCTCAGCATCGATGGCAGCAGTATATTCACCTCTTTTTAGGAATACACCTTCCATTGTTGCAAGGTTATTTTGAAGTCCGTCAAAGTTACTTGACAAAAGACCCGGGCCAAGAGTAACCTCGAGCATGTGTCCTTCAAATTCTACCTTGTCGCCTTTTTTAAGGCCGCGAGTACTTTCGTAAACCTGAACAGAGGCGAATTTACCATTCACTTTGATAACCTCTGCCATTAGTTTGGTCTCTCCAAGGTAGATATAGCATATCTCGTTTTGGGAAACAGGTCCATTCACCTCTACTGTTACAAGGTTGGAAATGATTCCCGTAACTATACCTGTGGTTTTTGTATTAAGGTCCATATTGTTTTTAAAATTTATTTACTGTTAAAATTTACCCCCTTGAATGTGCCTCTGACTTCGTTGACAAGTTCTTCAAACAGTTTTGCGCCGGATTCTTTGTCTAAGTCGAGCCATCTTTTCACAATTTTGGCTTTGGCAAGAAATGCCAGGATAACATCCATATCAAAATAGTGATACATTGTCAAATCGGAAATTTTGTTCCATTTGAATTTATCCAATTGCAATTCTCTCTCAAAGATGTTGGCAGTTTCAAAAATCTGCAATAATTGTGGATATTCTTCGTAGGAAGTCTCTACCTCTCCAATAACATATTTTGATTCGTCAAAAGACTCCTTAGCCGCCAAAAAGCGAACTTGTGCATTTCTGATATTTCTGTCAAACAGGAAATACTCGTCAAGGAATCTTGATTTTAGTTTTTTGACATTATGATAAAAATGGTTGTTCAGGTTCTCTGGTTTTGAACCATATTCAAACCATTTGACCAATTGCCTGTCTTTTTGGGAAAGGTTGGAGATAATCCTTTCAGAAACCTCAGCATAAGAAATCTGCTGATTTCCCAAATCGGGGATCAGTTCTGGAAGTCCGGCAATTATATAGTGATAATTGTCCATTGTTATCCAAATAGAAGTTTTTTGGTAGCTGGTCTCAAATATTCTGCAATCAGTTTTTCAAAATCTCCTTCAGAGAAACTGATAAGGTATCCTCCGTTTTTAGGACCAATTTTGAATCCACCTGCAATTTGTTTTGAGAATGAAACATCGATACCGTTTTCAAGAGCAGCACCGGTCTCTTTTTGAAGGAAAGCACCTTGAAGTTCATTCTGCATAGCAGCAGGAAGAATGACATTCAAATCTGAAGATTCTGCATTGGAAGCGTTGAAAGCTTGTGCAATTGTCAAAATAACAGATTTTAGGAACTCAGTGTCAGTCAGACTTGCTTTGACAGGAGTCGAAAGAGCTTTAGAAATGATAAGATTTTCTACTTGTTGCTTAACGGCAGAGATTGTTTGGTTTGAAGCCATTCTCAAGTCATTTTCAACTCTTGATTTGGTTTGTTCTGCCTCTTTCTTAGCTGAAGCAATGATATTGGCAGCCTCATTTTTTGCATCTGCAATAATCTTTTCTGCCTCTTTTTTAGCATTTGCTCTCAAAAGTTCAGCCTCTTGTTTTCCTTTCGACAAACCTTCGTTATAAAGTCTGTCGGTCAGTTCTTGCAATTTGTTTTGCATATATTTAGTTATTTAAAAATTAGATTTCAATAATTCTTCAAATATAATAAAAAAAGTGCGACAGTTACTACAACTACCGCACTTTTTTATTATAAATATCGTTATTACGACAAGAATCCAAGAAGCACACCGGCTGCAACCGCACTACCGATAACACCTGCTACGTTAGGTCCCATAGCGTGCATTAGCAAGTAGTTTGTTTTGTCAAATGACAAACCTACGTTGTTGGAAACACGTGCTGCGTCGGGAACTGCTGATACACCTGCGTTACCGATAAGAGGGTTAATCTTGTTACCGGGTTTTAGGAACAGGTTGAAGAATTTCACAAACAATACACCTGTGAAAGTTGCAACAACGAATGAGAATGCACCGATAATGAAGATAAATACCGACTTGGGCTGAAGGAATTTGTCTGCTTGGGTTGAACAACCTACTGTCAAACCGATAAGGATGGTAACGATGTCGATAAGGGGTCCGCGGGCTGTTTCAGCCAAACGACGGGTAACACCACTCTCTTTAAGAAGGTTACCGAAGAACAACATACCAAGTAGTGGAATACCTGAAGGTACGATGAACGCTGTCAAAAGGAAACCGATAATAGGGAACAATTTCTTCTCTGTAGGAGAAACCGGACGGGGAGGTTTCATTCTGATAAGTCTTTCGTTCTTAGTAGTAAGCAGTTTCATAATAGGAGGTTGGATAACAGGAACCAACGCCATATATGAGTATGCAGACACTGCGATAGCACGCATCAAGTCGGGAGCAAGTTTAGATGACAAGAAGATCGCTGTAGGACCGTCAGCACCACCGATAATACCGATAGCACCTGCCTCTGCAGGAGAGAAGCCCAAATGCATTGCCAAGATATATGCACCGAAGATACCGAACTGAGCAGCTGCACCGATAAGGAGAAGCTTAGGGTTCGAAATCAATGATGAGAAGTCAGTCATCGCTCCAATTCCCAAGAAAATTAGAGGAGGGTAGAAGCCCTTCTGAACACCATAGTAAAGGATGTTCAATACAGAGCCTTCTTCATAGATACCGACTTTAAGTCCGGCTTCCATGTTGAAAGGAATGTTACCGATCAGCATACCGAAGCCGATTGGAATCAACA
>JAZRBT010000114.1:0-4096 GCA_045635245.1 Candidatus Coprenecus sp. | reverse complement strand
TATCAAGATTCTTGAGGCTTCAGGAGAGAAATTCGAATATCCTGTTCACTGGGGCGTTGACTTGCAAAGTGAACACGAAAGATATCTTGTTGAGAAACATTTCAAAAAACCTGTTATCCTGACAGACTATCCTAAAGACATCAAAGCTTTCTATATGAAGCAAAACGATGACGGCAAGACTGTAAGAGCAATGGACGTGCTATTCCCTAAAATCGGTGAAATCATCGGTGGTTCTGAAAGAGAGAGCTCATACGAGAAACTGACCAACAGAATCGCTGAATTGGGAATGGATACCACAAATCTATGGTGGTATATCGATACCCGCAGATTCGGAACAGCTCCTCACAGCGGATTCGGATTAGGATTTGAAAGACTTCTGCTATTTGTTACAGGTATGCAAAATATCCGTGACGTGATTCCTTTCCCAAGAACACCTAAATCAGCAGAATTCTAATATGTTAATAATTGGTATAGCAGGTGGTACAGGTTCCGGAAAAACCACCGTTGTAAAAAAAATCAAAGAGAGATTCAAGGATAACGAAGTTGTCGTTATCCCACAGGACTCATATTACAAGGACAGTTCACACCTTCCTCTCGAAGAGAGACAGGCACTGAACTTTGACCATCCTGATGCTATTGACTTCGATTTGCTGATTGAACATCTGAAAGAGTTGCGCGAGGGACGCTCTGTTGAGCAGCCTACCTACTCTTATATAACTTGTTCAAGAGGCGAAGAGACTGTCAAAGTAGACCCTGCTCATATCATTATTATAGAAGGTATTCTGATTTTCACAAACAGTCAGCTGCGCGAGTTGTTGGATATCTCAGTTTTCGTCGATGCCGACTCTGATGACAGACTCTCAAGGGTTATCTCAAGAGATATCATTGAGAGGGGTAAAAGTGTTGCAAATGTATTGGACAGATACGAAAAGACTGTCAAACCAATGCATATGCAATTTATTGAACCGACAAAGCGTTATGCCGATCTGATTTTGCCGCAAGGTGGACACAATAAAGTAGGGATAGACATTCTGATAGCGACTATTGAAAAAGCAATTCAAAATAGGTAACTTTTTTAAAGTGGATAAAGACGACAAGGCGGGATTATATCTGACGATAATATTCCACCTTGTCCTTGTTAATATACTGCTTCTTTACTCGATTAATCTGACAGCGAGTAAAGAGACCTCTTTTGTCCTCGACTTCACTAAATACGAAGAATTGGAAAAGAAGCAGAAAGAGATAGAGTTAAAGGAGAGTGTCAGCGAAGAACTTGACAAACTGATTGCACAGGGAAGAAGGTCCCAGCCAAGAAATGTGGCTGTGGATGCCTCTGACAGAAAGCTCAAAGATGACCGCCACTCAAATCCTGACGAGGTTTATGACCAGGCTCGTGAACTTCAGAAAAAACTCGATGCTTCCAAGAGAGAATTCCTTAAAGAACAGGACTCTCCCGACGATGTCTCTCTGAATGACAAAAAGGAAAAGAAAGAGGATAAATCGGAAACATACAAAGGTCCTTCTGTGGTATCTTACTCTCTTGATGGAAGAAAAGCCACCAATCTCGATATTCCTGCTTACAAATGTATTGGAGGGGGAGATGTCTCTGTAAGTATCATTGTGAACAGAAAAGGATATGTAATCGGAACCAAGATCATTGAAGGGGTCTCATCAGAAGATCCTTGTCTGAGAGAATATGCCCTCAAAGCGGCAGGACGTTCACGATTCAAAGCTGATACCAAAGCCCCGGAAAGACAAGTTGGGAACATTGTTTACCGATTTGTAGCCCAATAGATAAAACTATATTATCATAAAACTGCGAAAAATATTGTTTTTGTTATTTAAATTATCTACTTTTGGAGGGATTAATCTGAATAGCAATTATTTAGACTATCCATTATTGCATGCCTGCAAAGGTGAAACGATAAAAGAATACTCAAAACCGAAAACAATTTATATACTTAGTAACACTAAACCTATTTATTATGCTTAATGATTTCAGATTAAAGGTATTTTACACTTGTGCAATCAAGGGTAATTTTACCAAGGCTGCCAAAGAGCTCGACATTACCCAACCGGCAGTGAGCAGCCACATAGCAGAAATTGAGAATGACATTCACGATCAAGTGTTTATCCGTAAGAAAGGTTCTGTTATTCTTACCGAGAAAGGTAAGATTCTTATGGATTATGCAGAAAGAATTCTTCACCTGTATGCTTGCGCACATCGCGAATTGGTGCCTCAACCCAAGGAAACTCACAAACACCTTAATGTTGCAGCTCCCACTATCGTTGCAAAAGCATTGTTGCCCCGCTTAGTTGACTCATTCTGCAAGATCTACCCCTCTACCACTATCACCATCCTCGAAAGAGATGATGAGGAGATG
The DNA here is from genome assembly GCA_045635245.1 of Candidatus Coprenecus sp. Lineage (GTDB taxonomy): Bacteria > Bacteroidota > Bacteroidia > Bacteroidales > UBA932 > Coprenecus. The sequence goes on along the minus strand of JAZRBT010000114.1, from coordinate 1,712 downwards.
GAAGATTTGTTGCAGAGCAAAGCAATCGATATTGCATTCACACTATCCCCAAGTGATACCCGCGAAACAAACATTTTTGCCACTATCAATATTGCAGGTTCAGATTACCCTATGAGTACCATATATATGATCAGTGACAAGCTAAACAGAAAGTTGGAGATTATCGAAAACTTTATAATGACTTGTAAGACACATAAGTAATAACTATTTCATACTGATTCAGGACTGTCCCGGAGAAATTTGTTCCGAGGGACAGTCTTTTTTTGTGGACATCTTTCCGATTTGTTCGGTTTTTGTTACCTTTGTAGGATATGGTAAAAATTGGATATTACATAATTATCGGAATTCTTAAAGTAGTTTCTCTACTCCCTTTGAGAGTTCACTACTTCTTCTCGGACATTCTTGCCTTTCTACTCGGCAAAGTCTTGAAATACAGATATTCTACCATAATGATAAACCTTGCCAGATCATTCCCTGAAGCCGACTACAAGACTCTTACCAACATAGCGTGGGATTTCTACAAATATATGGCTGACACCATTGCAGAATCTGTCTGGGCATACTCCGCTTCGAGAGAAGATATTGGAAAACAGGTCAAAATCGAGGGGGTAGAAGTTCTTGAGAATGCACACAAAATGAATAAAAATGTAGCAGTAATGCTCGGACATATAGGTAATTGGGAACTTTTCACAGGACTTCCACACCTGAAGAATTTTTATGGTATGGATATTGAAAACAAGAGTTTCACCTATGTGTACAAGAAGCCCTCGAGCAAACTTGCCCATCTGGTTATAAACAAAATCCGCGAGAAGCACGATGCCTGTTCGATTATTGAATCGAAAAACATCATCAGACATATCATTCGTGACAAAGAGGGGAAAAACATTTTCTTCTTCATTTGTGACCAGTGCCCATCGGCGAGGGAGAGTGATTTTGAAGTGGATTTCCTCAACCAGAAAACATATATGCTGGAAGGACCCGAATATATCGCAACAAAAGTTGGAATGCCGGTGGTATATTGCGGAGTGGTAAGAAAAGGAAGAAGAGACAACACTGCTGTTCTGAAACTCATCTGCGAAGATGCTTCCACTATGCCAAAGGGAGAGATTACAAAATCATTTGCAAAGCTTCTTGAAGCGGATATACAAAATAACAAACACACCTGGCTATGGAGCCACAGAAGGTGGAAAAGAAAAGCATAACATTGATAGCAAAATACTGATTATGAGAAAAATACTTATTGCAGTCGCAGCCCTTCTGACCACATTGGGAGTTTGGGCACAAGAGAACCTGAACGGAGTCGTAGTTTACTCGCTTCCCAAAACCAATCTTCATTTGACAGTAGAGGCATTGTGCGAGAATTTCACACCCGGAATTTATTGCCTGTATGCCCAGAAATTTTTGGGAATAGATGTTCCGAAAGAGGCTCAGACCAGATACACTTTGATGAATATCAGACTAACCCCTATGATTGAAGCCGACAGAGCCAAAAGCTATGTGGCAGATTTAAGCGGTTTTGAGAATAAAATGGCAGCTGCATCATTTTTCAAGATGACCTCGCAGGGGGTTGTCATCCTCTCTGACGAAAACAAAGGAGATAGTGAGTATTGGAGATTCCCCTCTTTGGCAAATTTTGAGATAGATGCCACCTCTGCCACTGAGAATCTTACAGTCGCAGAGACCACCCTCTACCGTCAGGTCAAAAATGAACA
>JAZRBT010000113.1:0-1646 GCA_045635245.1 Candidatus Coprenecus sp. | reverse complement strand
TCGATGGTGAACCATTATACCGCAGCAAAGCGTCTTCGTAGTGATGACTCTTATACTCCTGAAGGAAAAGCGGGAAGAAGGCCCGACTATGCGGTTACCGTATATTCAAAGATTTTGAAGAAACTCTTTCCTGATGTCCCTGTCGTAATTGGAGGTATCGAGGCTTCTCTCAGAAGATTTGCCCATTACGATTATTGGGCAGACAAACTCTTCCCGTCTGTATTGCTGAGCAGCGGTGCAGATATTCTTGTCTATGGAATGGGGGAGAGGCAGATAGTCGCTTTGGCAGAGGCGTATGCCCAAAAGAAATATCCGCTGGAAATCCCTCAGATTGCCTATTTTTCAAAAGATTTCGATGGCAGTGAAGATGAGGATACAATTGTGCTCCATTCTTTTGAGAAGGCCTTGAACGACAAGAGGTTGTTTGTCAAGAATTTTGATGTTATCGAGACTCAGGCAAACAAACTTTCTCCAAAAAGGATCGCGGAGCCATACCGAGAAGGATTTGTGGTGGTCAATCCTCCATATCCCCCATCTACAACAGAGCAGATGGACAGCATTTATGCTCTTCCTTTTACAAAATTGCCGGCTCCCCGATATAAGGACAAAGTTATCCCGGCATTTGATATGATTAAAAATTCCATTACCATTCACAGAGGATGTTTTGGAGGTTGTAATTTCTGTACAATTGCTGCCCATCAGGGAAAATTCATTCAGAGCCGCTCGATGGAATCAATTGTGGCAGAGGTGGAAAAACTTACCGGAATGCCTTTCTTTAAAGGGGTGATTTCGGATGTGGGCGCTCCCACTGCCAATATGTACACTATGGGTGGAAAGGATAAGTCCAAGTGTGCAAAATGTGCCAGAAAATCCTGTCTTTTCCCAAAAAGATGTCCCAATCTGGACCACTCGCACGAGAATGTGCTCGAATTGTATAAGAGAATTGAGAAGGTTAAAGGGGTAAAGAGAAGTTTTGTCGGAAGTGGTATCCGCTACGATTTGTTCTTGGATGAGAATGGCTTTTTGGATGATACCTCTTATCCATATTTTAAAGAGGTGGTGACAAAGCACACTTCCGGATGGTTCAAGGTTGCCCCGGAGCATACCGAAGACAGGGTTCTCAAATTGATGGCAAAACCACCTTTTGCCCTTTTCTCTGTTCTTCGCAGGGAGTTTGATACCCTTATGCGCAAAGAGAAGCTCAATTTCAGAATTGTTCCCTATTTTATCTCGAGTCATCCCGGATGTGAGTTGAGTGATATGGTGGCTTTGTCGAAGAATAAGGATTTGAGAGGAATATCATTGGATCAGGTACAGGATTTTACTCCAACTCCAATGACTGCATCATCTGCGATGTTCTACTCACAGATGGATATAAGAGGGGAAAAACCTATATTTGTGGAGAAAAATATAGCAGCGAAGAAGAGGCAGAAATCTCTTTTTCACAAAAAATAAATTTTTTTCGCTAATGAGAAAAAAAGCACTATAATTGCACCAGAATTTATCAAATCTAATATATGACAAATAATACTAAAACCAGTTCAAGTCACAGTAATAAGAAACGCGCAGTAGTTAGTTATGATAATATGCCTTCAGAGTTGTTGGCAGCATTCAAAGAAAAATATCCAAGAGGATATGCTGACTAT
>JAZRBT010000112.1:0-6041 GCA_045635245.1 Candidatus Coprenecus sp. | reverse complement strand
GCAGAGTCTCCCTCTACAAGGAACAATTCGCACTTTTCAGGGTCTCTGTTTGAACAGTCAGCCAATTTTCCGGGAAGGCCTGCTCCTGACATCACAGTCTTGCGCTGTACCAGCTCTCTCGCCTTGCGGGCAGCGTGACGTGCAGTTGCAGCCAGAATCACCTTTTCAATGATATTTTTGGCATCCTTTGGATTCTCTTCAAGATATGCTTCCAATGCAGATTTGGTAGCTTGGGAAACAGCTGCATCCACCTCACTGTTACCAAGTTTGGTTTTGGTCTGTCCTTCAAACTGAGGCTCAGCCACTTTCACTGAAATGACAGCGGTAAGACCTTCTCTGAAGTCAGATGCATCGAGGTCGAATTTCAGTTTTGACAAAAATCCGTTCTTGTCTGCATAAGATTTGAGAGTAGAGGTAAGACCCCTTCTGAATCCTGTCAGGTGAGTACCACCCTCGATTGTGTTGATATTGTTTACATACGAGTGGATATTTTCAGAGAAACCTGTATTGTATTGCATTGCAATCTCAATAGGAATTCCTGTCTTGTCTGTTTCCAAAGAAATAGGATTGTCTGTCAATTTTTCTCTTGTACCATCAAGATATTGGACAAACTCTTTAAGACCTTGCTCAGAATAAAATTCTTCTCTTGAAATTTTATCCTCAACTTCATCCATAAGTTCGGTATTGTAATCTACCTCAACGTGTCTTTCGTCGATCAATACCAATTTTATACCTTTATTCAAACACGCCAATTCCCTCAATCTTGCCGACAAAATGGAACGGTCGTACAAGGTTGTGCTGAAAATCTCCTTATCGGGTTTGAAAGTGATGATTGTTCCGGTTCTGTCGCTCTCTCCAACCACTTTCACAGAATATTGAGGAACACCTCGGCTGTACTCCTGAACAAAAATTTTACCTTCACGGTGGATTTCTGCTTTCAAATAGGTTGACAATGCATTAACGCAGGAAACACCCACCCCGTGGAGACCTCCTGACACTTTATAACTGTCTTTGCTGAACTTACCACCTGCGTGCAACACTGTAAGAACAACCTCCAAAGCTGAACGTCCCTCTTTTTCGTGCATTCCGGTAGGAATACCCCTACCATTATCTTCTACTCTGATGGAATTGTCTGCCAAAATCGTTACAGTAATATCACTGCAATATCCTGCCAACGCTTCATCTATAGAGTTATCTACTACTTCATAAACCAAATGGTGCAAACCTCTGGAGCCTACATCTCCAATATACATTGAAGGGCGCTTTCTCACCGCCTCAAGACCTTCCAACACCTGAATACTATCGGCCGTATACTCTCTTCCGGCACCTGCAATTGCTTCTTCTGCCATTGTAAATATTAATTTTATTAAACGAACAAAGATAATAAAAAAATTACAATTTAAAGTACAATCCTGCAGCAATGTTTATACCAGGTTCGTACGTATTTGAAAAATATTGTATCTTGCTGTTTATTAAGTTTTTACCTTCTAAGAAAACTGCAAAACCAGGATTAAAGACATAAGTAAGTTTCAATCCCAGATTGACAAATCCATTTACCGATGAGTACAAAACAGTTCCATCTTCGCCCATCATACCCGCCATTGTCCTGTTTCTGTAGTAACAATCAGCCTCAATATAAAACCTTTGGCGAAGATTATATTCTGCATTAATATGGGCTTCAAAAGATGGTGTCATCAATGCATATTCCTTATTTGAGAAATAGCGATACTTGACATCTGCCATCATATTGAATGGACGGGTATTCCATCGCAACTCAGCTGCCACATAGGCACTGTTATCAGCCCCCATCCACACAGCCTGAGCATCTTTATAAGTAATAAACGAAGTATGATATGTATAATACTTGCAACCTCCGTAGAAATTATATCCGAACTGATCTCCTGCCACACCTCTAAGCCCTAACTGCGCTCCAAAAGGAGAAACATTTCTGCCAATATGGAAATCGCTGCCCATCCAGGGATTGTATCTGAACATTTCACTCATACTCATCATAGAGTTATCACCCTGTATGTCTGCATACAACCAAAACTTCGAGGGAACTGCTTCAAAAGACGCCTGCACATTTGGAGCAAAAACAAATTTGCTATCCATATCGACATTACCCTGAGAATAAAGGGAAGAAATAGAGGCTCCGATGTTCAACCTCCAGCGACCCCTCTCCCATCTGTATGTAGGACGAATATCAAAAAGTCCCACGGTATAATGCCCTGACAAAGGGGCATCATCTATCATACTCAAATCGTTGGTTACCTGAACAAATACCTTATGGACTGTCTTTATGGTTGCTCCCAAAGCAATATCTGCTTTGATATTATTCTCTTTGACAGCTCCCAAAAGGGGATTGCTCTGTCTGTCATTCATATATGAATAACCCAACATCAAATCATAATAGAAAGCATTAGGTGCGGTATTCTTGGAACGGACTATCGCTTTAATATCGAACACATCAAAAGTATGATCTGATATCTTGGATGTGTCGCTCATATAAGTGTTATAATTATTCGAGTAGCCGAAATCGACCAATGCCTCCCCTTTAGCCCATCTGAAAGTAAGGTTCGCACCGGCATCATTAGTCATTCTATCTCCCAAAGATTTGTTCCACAAGGATTTGTGATTAAAATATAGCACTGCTGAAAATTTTGAACCAAATCGTGGAGCTACATAAACCTCTGCCAACGGCATCAATGGAAATCCCAACGACAATTTTGTATAGAGCCAGGGATATCTCACAACTCCCGCCTGCTTAATCTGAGCAGTAGCCATTGGGGAAAATTCATACAAATCCCTATAAGGACGATAAAATGTAGGATAATCAAAGTGGAGCTGAAAATTGAGCAATGTATCCGATATCGAACTTTTAATCCGAGATTTGTCAACCTCCATCACTTTGCCCTCATAATCCCTCTCAACCTGCACTGTGGAATTGATTCCGCTTTGAGCAAATACGCTGACAGAAGATGCTATCAGCAAAAACACCATCAAATATAATTTCCTATTCATTGTAGATTCCCTCCGAAATTATTTTTTCCAATCTTTCCAAACGGACATTTACCTGTTCAATAATATCGTCTTCCTTGCCCGAAGGAATGTATTCATCTTTAATGCTTGCAAAAGTCGCTTTAGCCTGTTCCAAATCACCTCTTTCAGCAAAAGCATCTCCAAGAACAACAAAACTCTTGGCAAGCCAATATACCTGGTTTGTAGCTGAATCAGAGAAAGCATACACCATATTTTCCACCTCTTCAAACTCCCCTTTGTCAAATGTATCCTGAATAAGAATATAGGTTGCCTCGGCTCCGTATGGAAGAAGTTTATGCTCTGAGAGTTTCTTCATCAACTCAAGAGCCTTATCCCTCTGTCCCAGAGCTATATTACTTTTTGCAACAATATAATCAGCTTCAATCACATCATTTTCAGACTTGGTGGTAAACTCCTCCAGTCTGGATGCCGCCTCAATGGCTGATTGATATTTCTGATTATAGAAATTGGAACGCATCATTCCCATCACTGCCACATATTTGTTATTTCCCAACTGAGCCACCTCGTACAACGAAAGATATCCGTTCGCAGACTCAGCATATTTCTCCATTGAATAACAAATATTTGAATAATTGAGCAGTGACAACTCCACAAATGACCCCTCTCCACTGTTCACCACCTCGAGATATTCATTTGCCGCAGCCTCCTTTCTTCCTAACTCTGAAAGGGTCTGAGCGAGATAGAAATGGGCCAAAGGAGACTTTAATCCTTGTGGATATTTTTCAATGAAAGAGGTCAAAGACTTGTATGCCTGCTGGTAATCTCCCGAAAGGAATACCTGCTCAGCTGCATTGAAATAAACAAGTTCTCTCTCATTTTCATCTTTCTCCGCAGAGCGGCCAATCTTTTCCAGATATGCAAGATAGTCATCGGGTCTGTTCTTCAACAGATAAATACTTTCTATCACTGCCAAAGCATCCTCAGATTCTTGACTCAAAGGCATCTGCTCAACAATTTGAGTCAGATATCCCAACGCCTTCGAGTGGTTGGACCTGTTGACTTCGAGCATACCCAACTCCAGCAATGCCTTACCGTTGTACAACGGATTATCCAGCTCTTCGAGCATATATTTGAATATTTCTTCAGCACGGTCACCAGCATCTACCAGAACATAGGTTCGGCCGAGTTCATATACCGCTTTGGGATAAATCGACGATTTGTCATCGCGACCATAGATACCCTCCAAAATCGATATTTTCTTTGCATTGTCAGAAATCAGACCATACGACACAGCACACTGGTATGCGGCATAAACCACCAGTTCCGATTTATAATTTACGATCGAAACCTGCTCATACATTGCTGCAGACTTTTCGTAATCCTTCAGCATAAAATAGCAATCTGCCATTCTGATTTCACACTCGAGAATCAGATCCATATTTGTATAATGCTGTGCAACAAACTGCTGGAACCAGTTCAAAGCCTCCTGATACTCCCCTTTGCTGAAATATGCATAACCAAGATTGAAGAATATCAAAGGATACTCTTTTGTGGTTCTGAATTTGGTAGTATTGTAAAGGGCCTTGTTAATTTTTATTGATTCATCGAAATTATCGAGCAAATAATTGGATTCTGCAGTCCAGAACTTTGCAAGGTTCGCAAGATTTGCGTTGTAATAACTGTGATCCAAAGAGATTTTGAATTCATCGATTGCCCCTGCATAAGAACCCATTTCATACAATTGCATTCCTCGCAGAAAAGCAGCCTTCTGCAAATTGTGCTCCATCTCGGGATGAAGATGTTTCACACTGTTGAGAGCCATAATTGCCCCCTTATAGTTTTTGGACAAAAGATACGAAGTTGCGATATATGAATAAATTTCATCAGATCTCTGCGAATCGGGATACAGTTCCAGATAGTTCTGGAAGGGATGAATGTCTGAATTGAGGTCAAAAGAGAGTTTCGCATAATTGAAATAAGACTCTTCTTTGATGGCGGCATCGACATCCATTTCTGCTGCCACCTTATAATTTTCCAAAGCCTTATGCTTGTTCTTCAAATTCAAATAAGAGTTGGCAATATGGAAATAAGAACTTTGCGAGAGGGAGTCCTCTGCCGCAATCACCTTGTCAAAAGCATCTATTGCAGCATAATATGAATCGAGCGAGTAAGAAATTATACCAAAATAATAATTGTCTTTTCTCGAGAGCTCCTGTCCTGTAGAAGAGTATTGTTCAAACCACTCTTTGGCAAGTTGGGGCTTATCCATCGCAAAATATGCCTCTGAAACCATTCTTGCCACTTTTGATTTCATATCAGATGAGACGACATTTGATACTGCCTCCCCATTTTGGACAACATAGTCATAATTCTTCAACATCAGCTGAGATTCTAGCATATACAGATGTGACAACGGGCCATAGAAGTCGTCATCAGAACTCTTCTCAAAAAAAGAAAGTGCCTTATTGAAATCCCCATTCAGATATGCAATATATCCAGAATAATATGTCGCAGGAAGAATATATTTGTTCCTGTTCATTTTCAGCAGTTGCTCAAAACCCTTTTGAGCCTCTTTTACCTGACCGACCCTCAACTGTGAGAAAGAGAGTTCAAAAAGATAATCTTTCTTGTCCTCTTTCGACAGAAAATCATAATTCACTCCCGAGAGTACCTGTGTCACAACAGAATACTGCTGTTTGTCGAAATAGTGCTTTGCCTGCATCAGTTTTGCTTTGGAAAGTTCGGGAACCGGACCACATTTTTGTTCGAGATCCAAAACCAAAGCATCCATATCGGGACTTCCCATACGGATATTGCAGAAAACATAATACGATTCCAAGCGGGATTCCTCCAAACGGGAGAGATTGGGAAAGTCTCGTCTTATCGACTCTATTTCATCACAAGCGGCTGAAAACATATTATTTTCATATAACTCATCAACCTTGCTGAAGCGCCTGTTAAAGTCATTTGTCCCCGTTGCCCAAATGCTATTTCCAAAGGATATGGAAAAGAATGCAATAGCAATAATGCTCAATACAATT
>JAZRBT010000111.1:0-1500 GCA_045635245.1 Candidatus Coprenecus sp. | reverse complement strand
TTTGATACATCGTTGAGCAATAAAACAGGCATTTCTTTGCTCAACTGTGCAGGATAAGAATGAGAAGGAACAGGTCTTCTGCGTCTGGAACAAAGATCAGTTCGGGAATCCTCTCCCTACCAAAAAACAACCCCTGAAAGTCTGTGGGGGACTTCCAGGGGGCATATTGTTTTATTTCGCACTTCTTAGATCGAGGTCTCGAATTCTTTGAGGAAGCGGATGTCGTTTTCAAAATACAAACGGAGGTCTTTGACCTGCCATTTGAGCATTGCGATACGTTCAACCCCCATTCCGAATGCAAATCCGGTGTATTCGTTAGGGTCGATTCCGCAAGCTGACAATACGTTGGGGTCAACCATTCCTGCTCCCATAATTTCGAGCCAGCCGGTTCCTTTACAGATGTTACAACCTTTGCCACCGCAGATGTTGCAACTGATATCCACCTCTGTACTTGGCTCGGTGAATGGAAAGTATGAAGGACGCATTCTGATTTTGGTATCGGGTCCGAACATCTCTTTCACGAAAAGAAGGATTGATTGTTTCAAATCGGCAAATGAGACACCTTTATCTATATATAGTCCCTCCACCTGATGGAAGATACAGTGAGCACGAGCCGAGATTGCTTCATTTCTGAACACTCTGCCTGGGCAAATGACTCTGATAGGAGGTTTCTGATTCTCCATTGTTCTCACTTGTACCGAACTTGTGTGGGTTCTGAGCAAAATAGGATTGACTCCGTTGGAGATAAAGAATGTGTCCTGCATATCGCGGGCAGGGTGCTCGGGAGGGAAGTTCAATGCCTCGAATACGTGGTGATCGTCTTCGATTTCGGGACCTTCCGCCAAAGAGTAACCCAATTTCTTGAAAATGGAGATAATCTCCTCTCGGGTGATCGAGATAGGATGGCGTGAGCCCAATTCAAAAGTATCTCCGGGCATTGTCATATCAAATGAACACTCAGATGCACCTGCTGAATCCTCAAGGCTCTGACGAAGTTCCTCTATCTTGGCTGTTGCTGCATTTTTCAACTCATTGAGTCTGCGACCAAACTCCTTTTTGCTCTCCGCAGGAACATTTCTGAATTCCTCGAAAAGTTTTGTAATCTCACCTTTCTTTCCCAAAAGGCTGACTCTCAACTGTTCAACCTCTTGAGCAGTTTTAACTTGTACTTCTTCTATATCTTTAAGAAGTTTATCTATAAGATTATTCATATTGGAAAACTGTACTTATATCCTATTTACTACCACTGTACTGCTTTACGTGACAAAGGCATTGTCATACAACGGGCTCCACCACCTCCACGAGGAAGTTCAGAACCTTCTACTGTCACCACACATTTCTTGTCGCCTTCGATACTTGCACGACCTTCGATAACATCCCAGGCTGGAATAATCTCGAATCCGTGACTTGCCAACTCGTCCAAAGTATGGGTGTTGCGGGCATAAGAAATCACCTTGCCGGGAGCGAAAGCAAAGAAGTTGGCACCACTATGCCATTGTT
>JAZRBT010000110.1:0-5464 GCA_045635245.1 Candidatus Coprenecus sp. | reverse complement strand
AGTTGAAAGCCTCTTGGATCTTAACAAAGTTTCTGAGGGCCCCAAAGTAGTTGCCCAAGTGAAGGTGTCCTGTGGAGCGGATTCCGCTTAATACTGTCTCCATTGTGATTAGTCTTTAATCTGTTTGATGGCTTCTCTGATTTTTGAGTCAATCTCTTCTGCAAGTTCAGGGTTGTCAGCAAGTAGTTTTTTGACAGCATCTCTACCTTGTGCAAGTTTGCTGTCATTGTAACTGAACCACGAACCGCTCTTCTTGATTACCTCGAACTCTACACCCAAATCAACGATTTCGCCGATTTTTGAGATACCTTCTCCGAAAACAATGTCAAATTCTGCTTTACGGAAAGGTGGAGCCATTTTGTTTTTGACAATTTTTGCTCTTGTACGGTTACCTGTAGCATCTTCTCCGTCTTTAAGCTGGGTAACTTTGCGCACATCTATTCTGATGGAAGCATAGAATTTCAATGCGTTACCACCGGTAGTGGTTTCGGGATTTCCGAACATTACACCGATTTTCTCGCGCAATTGGTTGATGAAGATACAGCAAGTGTTTGTTTTGGAGATGTTTGCTGTAAGTTTTCTTAGTGCCTGACTCATAAGACGGGCTTGAAGTCCTACTTTGTTGTCACCCATTTCCCCTTCAATTTCGGCTTTAGGGGTAAGTGCTGCCACTGAGTCGACTACGATGATATCGATTGCACCGCTTCGGATAAGGTTGTCAGCGATTTCAAGAGCTTGCTCTCCGTTATCGGGTTGTGAAATCAAAAGTGTGTCAATGTCCACACCCAAATTTTTTGCGTATGTTCTGTCAAAGGCGTGCTCAGCATCGATAATTGCAGCAATACCTCCATTTCTTTGAGCCTGGGCAATGGCGTGGATAGCCAATGTTGTTTTACCGCTGGACTCGGGTCCATATATTTCAATGACTCTTCCGCGAGGGTATCCACCGATTCCCAAAGCGTGGTCCAATGCTATTGAACCAGAGGGTATTACTGATACTTCAGCTTCGGGAGCATCTCCCATTTTCATTATTGCACCTTTACCAAAATCTTTTTCAATTTTGTCTAATGTGGCCTGTAACGCCTTTAGTTTGGCCGCATTGTTGTTGGCCGCCGCTTCATTCATTCCTGTCTCTTTTGCCATAATCTTAAAAAGTTTTATCTGCAAATATAATCAATATTAATTGGGAATTTTTTATATTTTTGCATATTTAGTGCAAATCTTTACAAGTATGCAAAAATTAATCGGAAATACTTTAGACGAACTCAAACTGATTTGTGCAGAGGTGGGGCTTCCATCTTATGCCGCAAAACAGATAGCAGACTGGATATATAAGAAGAAGGTTCGCTCCATCGAACAGATGACCAATATCTCAAAAGCTTTCAGAGAAAAGCTTTCAGAGAAATACGAGGTGGGTCGTACTGAGTATGCCGATGTAGTCATCTCCTCAGACGGGACCAAGAAGTATCTTTTCCCTGTGGAAAGGGAAAATGGTAGCAAATTGTATGGTATTGAGGCAGTTATGATTCCGGATAAGGATAGGGCAACCCTTTGTGTCTCTTCTCAGCCGGGTTGTCGTATGGCTTGTAAGTTTTGTATGACCGGCCGTCAGGGGTACCACGGAAACCTGGATGCAGCAGAGATTTTGAACCAATATCTGGAGGTGGATGAGTGCGAGGCTTTGACAAATACCGTTTTTATGGGAATGGGTGAACCTTTGGACAATTGGGATAATGTAAAGAAGGTGATAGAAATTCTTACTGCCGATTATGGTTTCGGTTGGAGCCCAAAAAGGATAACTCTCTCTACCATCGGAGTCAATTTTTCTAAAGATGGCGGAATTTCTCCATTGAAAAGATTTTTGGACGAGTGCAGTTGCCATTTGGCAGTGAGTCTCCATAATCCTTTCGGTCAGGAGAGGGTGGAACTTATGCCAATGGAGAAACCTTTCCCTATAGAGCAGACGATTGAATTGATCAAGCAGTACGATTTCACTGGTCAGCGCAGGGTAAGTTTCGAATATATTATGTTCTCCGGAGTCAATGACTCGAAAAGGCACGCAGATGCACTGGTGAGACTGCTCAGGGGATTGGAATGCAGAATGAATCTTATCCGTTTTCATAAAATTCCCGATTCACCACTTGCACCATCGCCAATGCCGGTAATTGAAGCATTCAAGAAACGCCTGAACGACTTGGGGCTTCTTACCACTTTGAGGGCCTCAAGAGGCGAGGATATTCTGGCTGCCTGCGGAATGCTAAGCGGAAAGAAAAAAACACAAAAATAACCTGACAATTAATTTAACCCTGATATGAAAAGAATCCACTTTTTTGGAGTAATGCTCCTTCTGTTCCTAAGTTTCCCTTTGTTCGGACAGAATAAATCAAATTACAAAGAAGAATTTGCAAACAATAAAACAAGGCCAAAAATCGGTTTGGTGCTTTCTGGTGGCGGAGCAAAAGGTTCTGCTCATATCGGAGCATTGAAAGTTATTGAAGAACTTGGTATTCCCATTGATTATGTTTCGGGAACAAGTATGGGTTCGATTATCGGCGGTATGTATGCTATGGGATACACAGCTGATGAAATGGACAGCATTATCAGTCACTTGGACTGGTCGGTATATATGAAGGAGAAGATCAATTATGAACATCTTTCGTATGAATCCAAAATATATGATGCCCAATATCTTGTGAATGTTCCATTCGGCAGACTTGATGAACTGGAAAATGCCAGTGCTGCCAACAAGTTGCAAAGGGACAGGATGACTTTGGGCAATGAGCCTCTTCCTAAAAGTAAAAGTTCAATCCTTACAACTTTGCCCGGAGGTATCGTAGGAGGTAATAACCTGATTAATCTTTTCAATTCATTGTGTGTAGGTTATCAGGATTCAATAGATTTCAATGATTTGCCTATCCCTTATGCTTGTGTTGCTGTTAATTTGGTGAATGGTGACGAAATGGTACTAAGAAGTGGTAAACTTCCTTTGGCTATCCGCTCAAGTATGGCTATCCCAGGAGTATTTGCCCCTGTGGTAGTAGGAGAGACTGTATTGGTCGATGGTGGATTGTTGAACAATTTCCCTGTCAATGTGTGTAAGGATATGGGAGCCGATATTATTATAGGTGTAAGGGTTTCAAGTTCATTCCAGAATACTAAAGAAGAACTGGGCTCTCTTCCTAAGCAACTTTCCAATTTGATGGGTGTCATTACAAAGAGCAATGTGAAGGATAATATCTCGATGTGTGATATCTATATCCAGCCTGATATTTCCGGTTTTGGTGCTTTGAGTTTTGACGAAGCAAGTATCGCAGAATTGGTGGGCAGAGGTTATGTCGCAGCAGACAGTTTGAGATCACAATTGGTTGAATTGAAAGAGTTTTTGAATACTTTTGGGGAGGCTACTACAGAGTATAAGGCACCTAAAGCAAGAAATCTTGCCAAAGAGAAAATTCAGATTGTGGGTGCAAATATGAAGGGTGTTAGTGTGAAAGATGGTGACTGGCTTAAGAGAAAGGCTGATTTGGACAAGCCCAGAATGATGGATGGAAAAGATATCGCGGATGCTATCAATCTGTTGTATGGTACAAATGCTTATTCAAAAATCATTTTTACCATTGATGAGGTAGATGATACCGATACATACATTCTTAATTTGGAATTGACCAAAAAGTCTCCTCATAATTTTGGAATAGGATTGAGAATCGACTCTAAAGAGGCAGTTTCATTGTTGCTAGATTTGGGTTTGAATACTCATAAATTGACAGGTGTCAAATTTGATTTGTCAACCAAATTGAGCTATAACCCTTGGGTGAAGGCGGTTGTTTCGTTTGTTCCAAGGGTGTTCCCAAGATTCAATGTCTCATACAGATTCAAATCGACTTATTTGCGTACAGATATTGATGGTGCAGCTTATTCTACAACATCATATGTCAAACATCAGGTGAGGGCCTACTTCTCCGAATTCCATTCGCTAAATATTGGAACACAGTTGGGTCTGGAGGCTGACTACAATACCATAAATGCGTTCTTCTCAAAGGATAATTATGCTTCTGATGATGCAGATAATGCATCGTTGGCACTGTATGGTTCATTCAAATTTGATAACAGGGATGCTCCATACTTGTCCAAGAGAGGTGTCGCTTTGACTTTTGTAGGAAAGTGGAGATTCCACGATTTTTATGAAAAGTATAAAGGTCTGCAATATGGAGATATTCTCTTTACCTTTGATTCATATATTCCTCTTTTCAATGAGAGACTTGTGATTCAACCGCAGTTGTATGCAAGTGCATTGATAGGTACCCATAGTTATCCACTGTTCTACAGTAACCTTGTGGGAGGAACAGAGGTCGGCAGATATACTGACAATCAACTTCCTTTTATTGGAATTAACAATCCTCAGTTGATGCACCCTTATGTTGGAGTTATAAGAACAGACTTCAGAGTGAATGTTCACAAGAAACATTATTTGACAGCTATGTTCAATTATATGCGCGAGGGATATAATTTAAAGGATATGTTTTCAAAGGCATATGAGTTGACAGAAGCAAACGAGCAAGGTTATCTTTCTGCATATAATGGCTGGGGTGTAGGTGTCAGATATACTTACGATATGCTTTTGGGACCTCTAAGTGCTGATATTTCATACTCCAATTATACAAACAAAGTGGGATTCTACGTCTCAATGGGTTATTACTTCTAGTATGGAGGAGTCCTTGGAGTGGTTGATGCGCCAATGCTCTTTGAGAGAGTATTGTCAGTGGGATGTCCGGGAGAAACTCCGTCGGAAAGGGGTAGAGAGGGCAAAGATTGACAAGATTGTTCAGACTCTTGTTGAGGATGGGTATGTGAGCGACAGAAGGTATGTCAGGGCTTATATCTCTGACAAATCCATTTTGTCGGGATGGGGAAAGGATAAGATATTTTTCAATTTGCGCAGAAAGTCTATTTCTGAGTCGCTATTGAAGGAGGTCTGGGTCGAATTTGATGAGAATCCGCAACGATTGGATAAAATGTCGAGTGTCATCACCAGCAAGTGGAATTCTTTGTCAAAGGAGGAGCCCCGCAAGAGGGTTGAAAAAACATTGAGATTTGCTTTAGGAAGAGGATTCCGTTATGAGCAGATTATGAAAGTAATTGAAGATTGTAAACAAAATTTAATTTAATATTCGGCAGATGGTTACCATTGAACAGGTAAAGGACTTGCATCAGCGTATTGATACGTTGGGGAGGTGTCTTTGACATTCCCGGCAGGAGTGAATGTGTGGAACAAATGAAACAGCGTACTACTGCTTCCGATTTTTGGGATGACCCTAAGGAGGCGGAGTCGTATTTGAAGAAACTCTCGTCGGAGAGATTCTGGGTGGATGCATTCAGTGAGATAACAGCTGGAGCAGATGATCTGGATGTCCTTATTGAATTTGCCAAAGAGGATTCTTCGGTGGAGTCTGATGTGGAGAGTGCT
>JAZRBT010000109.1:0-5586 GCA_045635245.1 Candidatus Coprenecus sp. | reverse complement strand
CAAACACGTATTTGGTCGCCCTGCAAACAAGAAGATATTGATAGACTTCCTGAATGCAGTAATCACCGACCATCACATCGTCGATTTGACCTACATAAACAACGAGCAAATCCCGACGATAAAAGACTCGAAACACAGTCGCCTGGACCTGTATTGCACGACAGACAGCGGATCTAGAGTGATAGTGGAATTGCAGCGCAACCCGCAGAAAGATTACATATATCGGTCGATGTATTACAGCGCATTGTCGATAACCGAACAAGTGGAATTAGGTAGCAGGAGTTACAGATTCTATCCGGTGTACAACATAAACATATTGGATTTTATGTTGCCGGAGTTTTCTCTGATACCGGATATCAAAACCAGTGTGACACTGATGGAGAGGACTCACAAGATAGAATTAGGGCGATTGTTGACGATGATATACATCGAATTGCCGAAATTCACGAAGGGTCTGGAGGAGTTGGAAAGAGACAATATATTGGAAAATTTTTACTATTGTCTACGCTACATATACGAATTGAAGAATTGTCCTGAACCATTACAGATAATCAAGAACCTGTTTGACGCAGCCGAAGTGGCCGCAATGGATTCCCAGGAGAAGATAAAATACTTACGCGAAATGAACACAGAACGAGACATACGAAACCAAATGCAGTACCAGTACGATATGGGACTTGAGGAAGGAATTGGAAAGGGTATTGAGCAAGGTTTTGATAAAGGTGTCGAGAAGGGTATAGAAATCGGTTTCGGGCAAGGACTTGAGAAAGGTGTTATGAGGGGTGTAGAGAAAGAAGCAATGCGAATGGCAGCTAAATTAAAGTCACTTGGGATAGAGATGAGTATTATTCTCGAATCAACAAGCTTGACCAAAGAACAGATAGAGAAATTATAGATGCCTTTATATCCCAGCCGAAGTGGCCGCAATGGATTCTCAGGAAAAGATAAAATACTTACGCGAGATGAACACAGAACGAGACATACGAAACCAGATGCAGTACCAGTATGATATGGGACTTGAGGAAGGAATTGGAAAGGGTATTGAACAAGGTTTTGATAAAGGTGTCGAGAAGGGTATTGAAATCGGTTTCGGGCAAGGATTTGAGAAAGGTGTAGAGAAAGAAGCAATGCGAATGGCAGGTAGAATGAAGGCAGATGGAGTGGATATTTATCTGATTGTAAAATATACCGGCTTGAATCACGAACAGATAGAGAAATTATAGATGCTTTTATATCGCAGCCGAAGTGGCCGCAATGGACTCCTTGGCATCCGAAATAAGTTAAAAAAAAGTAGCTGCATCCTGCATTTGACGGGTTGCAGTTACTTTTATTATGGAATAGCCGAATGCATCTTAAAATCCCCTTTAAAAGCCATTCTGAACTGAAATAGGTTACTATTTTCATACAAATAGTCACTGTAGCCATAGAACAAAATTTCATATCGGGGTAATTTTGCAATAAAGAAGATAAGTACAACTAATTAAAAATCTAAGAAATGAAAAAAGCTATTTTGAACATTTTTATGCTTGCTCTGATTTCAGTATTTGCAGTGAGCACAGTTTCTTGTAACAAAAACTCCAAACCTTCAGGAGAAGGTGATGCAGTAACCGCATTTGAACTTTCTGACGACTACATTCAACTTGTAGTAGGAGAATCTTACACTGTAGATTACTACATCACACCTGTATCACTTCAAGACAAAGCAGTCGTAACTTGGGAAAGTGATGACGAGTCAATTGCAGAAGTAGATGAAGATGGTTGTATCATAGCTGTCGCAGACGGAATTTGTGAAATTATCGCTTATTGTGGCGAATTTGAGGCATACGTAGAAGTAGAAGTTGTATCTGATGATCCATACAACGGATATCCTTATGTGGACCTTGGTTTGTCAGTAAAATGGGCACAGGCTAACTTGGGAGCAGATTTCCCTGAAGATCCAGGAATGTATATCGCTTGGGGTGAATTGTCAGAGAAAGAAGAATATTCAGAAGCAACAAGCGAAACCTATGGTCTAGAGTTAGGTGATATCGCAGGAGATCCAGACTTTGATGCAGTAGCATACTTACGCGGTGGTAACTGGAGAATGCCTACATATGATGACTTTATAGAACTAATTGAAGAATGTACCTGGGAATGGGTAGATAACAGCACCGCAACCGGCTACAAAGTAACAGGACCTAGCGGAGAATATATCTTCCTTCCTCTAACCGGACTTATCGATGTAAATTTCAATGCAAATAACGTCGCACTGGCAACTTCTATTGGCGCATTCTGGACATCAGCACCAATCTCAAGTGGCACAAGTGCATATTGCGGATACTTTACAACACCTGATACTTCTAACGAATTGGCAGTGTCGTCAATGTCACGTTCTACAGGTCTTCCAATCCGTCCTGTTGCTGAATAAATTAAGAATTGATATTTAGGCCAAAAGGCTTTAAATTTTTGAATTGATGACAAGGAAAGAGGAGATGGCTCATAAAGAACTATCTCCTCTTTTAATATGTCACAGGCCCTAAAAAGGGGTTGGCACCAATTAGAACAAACTTGTAATATTGGCAGTGAAAAGTTTTACTGCAATAGCAAGCAAAATGATTCCGAAGAATTTGCGGAGAATATATACACCACCTTTGCCAAGAATTTTTTCCACTATAGAAAGATTTCTGAGCACCACGAAGACAATCAACATATTGATAAGGATTGCCAGAATGATATTCTCGATAGCATATTCAGCCCTAAGAGTCAGCACTGTGGTCAAGGAACCTGTACCCGCAATAAGAGGGAACACGATAGGAACAATGGTCGCAGTTCCGCCGGGGCCCTGATATTTGAAAATCTCAATGTCGAGAATCATCTCTCCTGCAAGGATGAAGAATACCAGCGAACCCGCAACAGCGAAAGCATTGATGCTGACACCAAAGAGAGAGAGAATGGCCTCTCCCAGGAACAGGAAGATGATGAAAATAATGGTTGAAATAAGAGCAGCCTTACCCGATTCGATCTTCTGACCTTTTTCTTTTAGGCTGATAATCACTGGAATAGAGCCTGTGATGTCGATCACGGCAAAAAGTACCATAAAGGCACTTAATATCTCTTTGTAACAAAAACTTAGTCCCATATAAAGTAATATTTATGAATTTACGGGGACAAAAATAGAAAAAAACGCTAAAAAATTTGATGTAATTAAGAAATTTTACTAATTTTACAAAAAATCAACTATTCTATACGACGTATGAAAGAATTAATTGAAAAAATCAATGCTGAAATTGAACTCTTCCAATCAAATGCGGAGAATCAATTGGTTAAAGGAAACAAAGCAGCTGGTACACGTGCAAGAAAATCAGCGTTAGAACTAAGCAAATTATTAAAAGAATTCAGAAAAGCTTCTGTAGAATTCTCTAAATAATTATTTAAGATGTATAAAAGAAGGTAAGTGATTATTTCATTTGCCTTCTTTTTTTATACCTTTGCCACCCTGACAAATTTAAAAACAAGCACTGATGAAGAGAATATTTATATCTGCGATATTGTTATTGGGAGCCCTTTCACTCTCGGCACAGGTCGATAACTCATTGATAGAAAGATGCGGCTCAATGGAAGACTGGAGAGTCCAGATAATCGAGGAATCCGGAATCATCGGAGGAAATCAGAAAGTTATCTACCGCCTCTCGCAAGGGGATACAATTATCGGAAACGAGATATACAAACCCGGAGCAAATGACCTTTTTACCACCAGTAACATTATGGCCAAAATAAGCGGTATCGTCAAAGCGAGTAACAGTGTTCTACCCGAGCCCAGAGAAGGTGGCGGATATTGCGCAAAACTGATGAATGTGATGGAGAAAGTGAAGGTATTGGGTATTGTCAATGTTGAAGCGATGGCACAAGGTTCGATTATCTCCGCATATCTCAAAGAACCTGTAAAAGATACCAAAGGTCCATACAGCAAGATGAACACAGGAATCCCTTACACCTCCCGCCCAAAGGCACTGCAATATGATTATAAAGCGGTGGTCGGCTCAAAAATGGTACGCGCAACAGGATTCAGTTCTACCAAAAAACTCGAGGAAAAAGATTATCCCTGTATGTTTGTCCTCCTTCAGCACCGCGTGGAAGACGCAAAGGGAAACATTACTGCCTATAGAGTGGGAACTGCATATAAGAAGTTCACCGAAAATGTATCAGACTGGATTAATGGTGAACAATTGGAAATTTTCTATGGAGATGCCTCCACCTTGGAAACCTACGGCAAAGGAATGGAACTCAGAAACGGAGATGGAGCCTACTACGCCTTTAATTCAAAGGGAGACCTTGTGCCGGTAGAAGAAAACCAATGGGCTTCGCCCGATATGACCCCCACCCACGTAATAATATGGATATCCTCGAGCAGCGGACCATCCTATTGCGGAGGAGTAGAGAATATCCTTTGGATAGACAATGTGAAATTCGTTGAAGAGTAAAAAAATAACTGCTATCGTTTCCCGGAGGAAATCAGATAGCAGTTTTCTTTTTCAGAGGTTATCTCCGATTATTTTTCAAGATCTTCTACAACTGAAGGCTTAACCATATTTTTAGGGTCAAGGATTCTGTCAAGTTGTTTCTTGGTCAAAAGGTTGCGTTCAAGAACTAGGTCGTAAACGCTTGCACCTGTTTCAAGAGCAGTCTTGGCAACATCTGTACAGTGTGCATAACCGATATAAGGTTTAAGCGCTGTAACGATACCAATGCTGTTTTTAACCATATCTTCACAATGTTTCTTATTAGCTGTGATGCCTTCGATACATTCAACGCGAAGAGTGGTGAATGCTCTGCTCATCCAGATAGCTGACTCAACAAGAGATTGGATCATAACAGGTTCCATTACGTTAAGTTCCAATTGAGCTGCTTCAGAAGCCATAGTTACGGTCATATCGTTACCGATAACTTTGAAACAAACTTGGTTAACAACCTCAGGAATAACAGGGTTTACTTTACCTGGCATAATTGATGAACCTGGTTGTTTGGGAGGAAGGTTGATTTCAGAAAGACCTGTACGAGGACCTGAAGACATCAAACGAAGGTCGTTACAGATTTTAGAAAGTCTGATAGCGGTAGATTTCAAAGCTGAAGAGTAAGCCACCATACAAGCTGTATCGTGAGTAGCTTCGATAAGGTTCTTTGAAAGTTTGATGTCAAGACCTGAAATTACTCTCATAAAGTCTGTACAAAGTCTTGAATATTCGGGTTCTGCGGTGATACCGGTTCCGATAGCTGTAGCACCCATATTGGTGTATAGGAACTCGTCAGCAGCTTTTTGAAGACGGGCAGCCTCGTGGCGCATAGCATCAGCAAAAGCACCGAAACTTTGTCCAAGAGTCATAGGAACAGCATCCTGAAGCTGGGTTCTACCCATTTTGATGATTTTGGCAAAAGCTTTTTTCTTGTCATCAAATGCTTTGATAAGTTCTTTTAGGCTTTCTTGAACTTTTTCGTTGATGAAATATAGACCAAGGTGCATAGCACAAGGATATGCATCGTTGGTTGATTGAGCCATATTTACGTGGTCATTAGGGTGGCAGAATTCATATTGAAGTCGGATCGTAGCCA
>JAZRBT010000108.1:0-11037 GCA_045635245.1 Candidatus Coprenecus sp. | reverse complement strand
CGACGAATACAGAAATGTAATAGAGAAAGACAAGGCCTTGGACCGAAGATTCCAGAAGGTAATTGTGGAACCCTGCAATATCACACAAGCACTCGAAATCCTCAACGGGATCAAGAAAGGTTATGAAGATTTCCACAGTGTGGAATACACCCCTGAAGCAATCCGTGCCTGCATAAATCTGTCGGCAAGATATATCTCCGACAGAGCATTGCCCGACAAGGCAATCGATATTCTCGACGAGGCAGGAGCCAGAGTCAGTGCCAACAACAAGAGCGTTCCTAAAGAGATTATAAATCTGGAAAAAGAGATTGCAAAAATCGAGGAGAAAAAGAAAACAGCAGTCAAAAATTCAGATTTCAATACCGCTGCCGAGTTCCGTAAAAAAGAGTTGGTAAAGATAGCCCAACTTGATTCGGTCATAGATAAATTTAATAGTGACAGAAACAACTCCAAATATATTGTAGAGGAGAAAGACATTTTTGAAGTAGTGGCAAATATGACAGGAATTCCTGTCAATAAAATTGCCACCACCGAGGGCAACCGCCTTTTGGCTATGCCTGAAATATTGAAAGAGAAAATCATCGGACAGGATGATGCAGTGGAGATGGTTTGCCGAGCAATAAGAAGGAACAGAGCAGGACTGAAAGATCCTGAAAAGCCTATCGGAACATTCCTGTTCCTCGGTCCTACCGGTGTCGGAAAGACACACCTTGCAAAGATGCTCTCCGAATTTATGTTTGACTCCGCAGATTCGCTTATCAGAATCGATATGAGTGAATATATGGAGAAATTCTCTGTCAGCAGACTTATCGGTGCTCCTCCGGGCTATGTAGGATATAATGAAGGTGGACAACTCAGCGAAAGGGTCCGCAAGAAACCTTACTCGGTGGTGCTGCTCGACGAAATCGAAAAAGCTCACCCCGACATTTTCAATCTTTTGTTGCAGATTCTCGACGAGGGAAGACTTACCGACAGTTCAGGAAGGTTTATTGACTTCCGCAATACAATTCTTATCCTGACTTCAAATATCGGCAGCAAAGAGATCAGCAATTTCGGCAATGGATTAGGATTCAAATCTTTGGATATGAACGAGAAAGACTCATTGCACAAAAACCTTATCGACAAGGCTATTGGCAAAAACTTCGCTCCGGAATTCATAAACCGCCTGGATGAGAAAATTTATTTCAATTCTTTGACCCGAAAAGATCTTGAAAAGATTTTGAACATTGAAATGAAACATTT
Source organism: Candidatus Coprenecus sp. (assembly GCA_045635245.1). GTDB lineage: Bacteria > Bacteroidota > Bacteroidia > Bacteroidales > UBA932 > Coprenecus. The sequence goes on along the minus strand of JAZRBT010000108.1, from coordinate 9,795 downwards.
ACTCCAAAGAGTAAGCGAAGCGGGATACCAATTGAAATTGACCAAAGGGGCTGTGGACTTTTTGCTCGAAAAAGGTTATGATCCGAAATTTGGGGCGAGACCACTCAAGAGAGTCCTTCAGAAATATGTGGAAGATACTTTGGCAGAAGCCATTATCGGAGGAATACCCGCCGGAAGCACCATTGTGCTGAAAATCAACTACGCAAAAGACAAATTACTGTTGAATATCAAATAAATACAATATGAAGAAGTTACTACTTATCATTGCGCTGCTTATGCCTGCGACCTTTGCCACAGGCTGCAAACACAACGACACCCCCACCGAAGATGTTGTCACCGAAAAACCTGTAATCAACATCCCCAGAAACGAGATTTATGCTTCAATTGAGGGTGGCGTTTACTCTATCGGATACAGCATATCGAATCCATTGGAAGATGGAGAACTGGAGATTACCGATATCCCTGAATGGATTGACAATGTTACCGTTCTCGAAGAAGAAATTCAGGTAAATGTACTTGCCAACGAGAAAAATGTAAACCGTTCTGTTTCGATGACCGTTTCATACACAGGAGCTGAGCAGAATGCTTCCGTAAAGGTTTATCAGGACAGAGTTTCCAAAAGAGGTGACATTTTTGCAATGTACACAAACAACGATATCCCTTACCGTATTCCCGCTATCGCTGTTACCCCCTCAGGCAGAATCATTTGCGTAGCTGACTACAGACACTCGGGAGCAGATATCGGAGTAGTGAACAATGGTAGAATTGACCTGCACTACCGAATCAGCGAGGATAATGGAAATACCTGGGGCAATGTTCTTACATTGATTGAGGGTCAGGGTGCAAACTCTCCCGACTTTATGAATGTAGGATATGGCGACCCTTGCATCGTAGCCGACAGAGAGAGTGACAGAGTCCTCATTATGAGCTGCGCCGGCAATGTATCGTATCCTAACGGAACCCGCGACAACCACCAATGTATCGCCCGTTTCTATAGCGAAGACGGCGGAATTTCGTGGAGCGAACCCGAAGATATAGCAGAGAGCATCTATAGCCAATTTGACGACAGCAACAATGGTCCGGTAAGAGCAATGTTTATCGCTTCCGGCAAAATTCATCAAAGCCGATTTGTCAAAACAGGAAACTACTACAGACTTTATTGCGCTGCACTCGTTAAAAATGTAAACGGAACCCCTACCAACTTCGTTCTATATTCTGACGATTTCGGTATGAACTGGACTATCCTCGGAGGTCCCGACAGAGCACCTGTCAGCCAATATGCAGACGAGCCAAAAGTAGAGGAACTTCCTGATGGTTCGATCCTTATCAGTTCCCGTTGGGAAGGTGGCCGCTACTATAACATCTTCACATTTGACGATCCTGCCACAGCATCAGGCAGCTGGGGTTCAAGATCATTCTCCGGTGCTTCAAATTCCGGTGTAGAGGCTCAAAGCAACTCCACAAACGGAGAGGTAATGGTTCTTCCTGTCACTCGTCTTAGCGACGGAGCCGCAATGCATCTTCTGCTACAATCTGTTCCATTAGGACCCGGCAGAGCAAATGTTGGTATCTACTACAAAGAACTTGCTAATAAAGAAGACTACTCTTCTCCAGCCAACATCGCAAAAAATTGGGACGGAGTATATCAGGCTACAGAATTGAATTCGGCATATTCTACTATGGCGCTTCAGTCTGACAACACCATCGGTTTCCTTTTTGAAGAGACCACACACTGCGAAGGAAACTCCGGATATGGTGGATACACCATCGTTTACGACAATTACTCAGTCGAATTCCTTACTGACGGAAAATACTCATACAGAGAAGAATAAACAATCCGGACCGATATAGTCTGACAAATAAAAAGAACTCGGCAAGAATGTCTCTTTTGGAACATCTTCGCCGAGTTTCTATTTTTCAAATCTAAAGTGATTTATCGGAGTGTATATTTTCCCGAGGTAATTTTCTCCAGATCAAAACTTACATACACTATATCATAACCATCAAAGTTATGCACCCCCTCTCCATTGGGGAATGTAGTTGAAATCGGGTTTGCCCTTTTTCCAAAGGAGATAAAATTCTCCTCATACAATACAGCCACCCTGCCATCCTGCTGCAAAATCATAGTACTGTATGCAGAAGTCGTGGTACTTACAGGGAAACAGCCTTCCCAATTTTGAGCAATCTGAGCCACATCCTTACTGGAGAATCCCTGCGGAACCTCCCGATAGTAAATCCCCACATCACTCCTGTCATCTGCGAATGGAACCGATTGAAGCATAACAGCACACTCCCTGCCATCTGAAACTCTTTTGGCATTCAACACCAACACTCCCCCATTTGTCGAATTTCGCCCGATTTTGACTCCCGAGTCTGCAAAATCACATTTGCGAGCCTCTCCCCACACACCTTTACCTTTGGCGATATTGCTGTAACTGAACAGATTATAGATTCTACCGCCTGAAGTACGGCTGGAAATCAAAAGTGTTCCATCAGCAAATTCTTCGCAAAGAGCCTCATTCCCTTCATCCACAGGCAAAGCATTTCTTCCACCCAACGGACGCCAGGTTTCACCAAAATCATCAGAATAAATCACCCGATTTCCACAGGGACGAGCACACAAAGCTGCATACAGACGATAATATTCCCCCTCTTTAACCACACTGCTTTGGAAAATTCTTCCACTTGTAACAAAAGCGGCATCCATTGGCACAGGCTTGTCATATAAAGAATAAATATCTTCGGTTATGTCCTTTGGAACACTCCAGGTAGTGCCGCCATCCTCACTGCGAATGATTGCTATCAGGTTAGGATTGCTGCGATTTGTTTTGGAATCGAAATAAAGAGTACATCCTCCAACCGCAAGTATCAGCACCCTGTCACTCTCTTTATCAGCCACTATGGCCGGATCTCCAAATGCAGTCTCAAAATAGTTTTCAGTGGCAGAAGTTCTCCCCGAACCCACCACTATATCTTGCATTTCACCCCAAGATTTTCCCAAATCGTCACTGACCCTGCTTACCAGATCGATTTGCCCGAAACCGGGATCGGTTCCACAAACCAAACGAGCCGCTACCGCTATCAGACGACCATCTTTAGTAGAAGCTATCGCCGGAATACGATACGGAGGCCTCACTCCATCCCCCTCAGTGGTGCAAAAAACAGTCTGACGATTCTCCTCATTTTCAAATGGATAATCCAAACCATTCAAAAACTTCTCCATACGGTTTACTGCCTCAGCACACATTGCCCCCTCTATCCTGCTATCTTTAAATTCATCCAAAAGTCCGTTCAACTTTGACAAGCGAAGAGAATCCCCCGCAAACTCCTCCTTCAGAATCTGTATCTTTTCATACTGATGAATCCCCTCTACAAGACGCTCAAACCTCACACTGGAACGGTTGCCGGGGTAATAGAAATAGGTATCTCCGGCACCAAACATACGATAGCGGGTATCTTCCAAAGGATTTTCGTGCCAATTTATCCACGACCAATGGAGATATCCGTCAATATTTGCAGCAGCTGCATAGATAGGGATATAAGCAGCCTCGCCAGGCAAAGAATTGCTGAAAATATTAGGTTCCCTGTCGGCACAAGAAGTATAAATGGTAGTTACCATATTATTTGCCTTCCGCTGTTCCAATTCTGCTGCAGCAAAGAGTTTGTCCTGACCGATTGCCACACAATAATCCTGCAGCAACAATGCCAGAGAGGAGTGATAATTTCCTGCCAGAGCGACCTTGAATCCCAATTCCGATGCTATCTGAAAAGCGTTCAACATATCCTTTTCAGAGCGTTCATCCATTGCTATATTGGTCTTCTCAAACCATCCCCTCTCCTGCAGATGCTCTTTGAAAGAGGTTAAAAAGCTAATCCAAAGTTCCTTATACTCAGGCTCTGAGGTCTTTGTTTCAAGAAACACATAATCACCCGTACTCTCGTCAAAATATCTGAAATTCATATCCCACGGAACCATACTATAACAGTTTATCTGCTTGGTGATTCCGTACTCAGCACACAATTCCACATATTTGTCAAAATCTGAATAATCATATTCCCAGGAACCATCCTTTTTCCTGATGGTCTGCACCATTGGGTCAAACTTGTCCGGATCGTGTGTCTGTTCTCCCCAAGGCTCATAAAACATAATTGCAGTCACACTCTTCTGCCCTGCCTTTGCCAATGCCGAGATGTAAGGTCCCAAAGCCTCTATATGCTCCTGACTCCAACGCTCCACACCATAGTAACGGCTCACAGAGTAAGGTTGTTGCCACAAATCCAGATGAAACTTTTGTTCAGCCACAGCTGGAAGAGAACGATTGAGCACATTGATTTTCAAAGTAAGCGTCCCAATGAGATTCCCATCAGAAGAAAGTAGCTGAAGTTCAGTCGTATAGCTTCCCTCAGCAATATCGTATGGGATTTCCACCGAACACCAAATCGGACGGGTCTCCATTGCCGGAATATATCTGGAGGTCGCATTGTCGATAACATCGGGGACCAACCACCTTTCCAAATCCATAGGATGATATCCGCAACTTTTATAATCGTCTGTAACCACATAATTTACAAACGTGCTTTTGGCAGCGTTTATCGTAGTCTGGACACCACTCCGTTTCCAAGGAGTCATTCTCAAAGTGACAACCCCCTGATCCACACTGCTGTAAATCAGAGCCATCATATTCACCCTCTCGCCTTTCCAGCCCCACACCACAGTATCCTGAACCGGAACTGTTTCCGGCACATCATACAATCTGTAATGAACATCGCGCGAAGCCCAGGAAAAATTGAGTTCCCGGGGAACTTTCTGCCACTGAGCCACCTGCTCCGAAGTAATACCACCCACCCGCGGCTCCTCATACTCGCCTAACAGATATCCCTCACCCCTGACCAATTGAGCACAACACACCATCATCCCCCACAAAACCATCTTCAGAAAATTAAAACGAAAACTGTTCATACTATATTATTTTAATAACGACATTCAAAAATCATCTTTGTACAAAGATAGGAATATCCGAAAGGAAATTTTCATAACTTTGTAAGAAATGACCCTTTAAAACCTCATTCTTATGGACCAGCCTAAAATAGAGAGAGTTTTGCGCCTGATGAAGATGATGACAGGCAACACCAACTACACCATTTCAGATATGGCAGAGAGGTTGGAAATCTCGGAAAGGTCGATTTACAGATACATCGATACTTTTAAGGAATCGGGGTTTGTGGTTCACCGGAAAGAGGGTGGCATCTTCCGACTCGGGAAAGAGAGCCGCTACTTTAAAGACATTTCCCAACTGATTCATTTCACCGATGAAGAGGCGCATATAGTAAACGAACTGATAGAGGGCCTTGCCAACACAAATGTTCTGAAGCAGAATCTCCGCAAAAAACTCTCGGCTGTCTATAACTGCACCTCATTTGCAGAGTGCATTGTAGAAGGGAAAAACGCAATCAATGTAAACAGATTATCCGAAGCGATTTCCGAACACAAACAAGTGATTCTCAAAGACTATGCTTCCTCTCACAGCGGTGCGGTATCGGACCGCAGGGTAGAGCCTTTCGGATTCACTCACAACTATGTTCAGGTGTGGTGCTTTGAGCCGGAATCGGGGAAAAACAAACTGTTCAATACCGTGCGAATCGGTTCGGCAGAAGTGCAGGAACAAGATTGGGAATTTGAACAGCAGCACAATATGGGTCACATCGACATATTCAGAATCTCCGGTTTTGAACAATACCGCCTCGAACTGGAATTAGGGGTAATGTCTCATAATCTGCTACTTGAAGAGTATCCGCTGGCTTGCCGCTACCTCAAACAAATAGATGAGACCCATTGGTATCTCGATACAATGGTCTGCAGCTACGCAGGTGCCGGCCGCTTCGTTATGGGGCTTTCCGATGATATAAAAATCATCACCCCGGAATTCAAAGAGTATATCCGTAAAAGAAGTCAAAAAATATTAGAGAATCTCAACGATTGACAAAAGTTGTCAATTTCACGAAATACCTTTGCCCTGAATTTGGACAAAGGGAAACTCTAATTACTATCAGATTATGAACTTGGATATCACTCTTTCTATCAACAAAAAACACGAATTACAACACAACGTATTCCTGCTCAGATGGAATCCTGCAATCTCTTCTTACTCCTTGGCTGATTTGGACAAGGATATGAATGATTATGCACAAGGATACTGGGATTTCAACTTTAATTGGAGCGTATATGAATGGGAAAAGGCCCACAAAGGAGACCGCTTTTTCCTGCTACGTGTAGGAGAAGGAAATACCGGTATTATTGCCGCAGGGCGCTTTACCTCAGAACCATTCAAGGATGATGACTGGGCAAAGAAAGATAGGGAGGTTTACTATATGAATATGGAATTCGAGGCAATATTCCACCCGGAGCGCTCTGCAATTATCACTCCTGAGGAACTTGAAAAAGAGATTGGCGGAGTCAATTGGAGAAGTGGTCACTCGGGAGAATTGTTGGAGAAAGAGAATGCCACAAAACTCGAACTGCTTTGGCGTGATTTCGTAGGACGCAACAAATCATTGTTTTTGTCCCGTGCAGTAAAGAATGAGGATTACGACTCCCGCTCTCCCATTGACAAAGCTATTGCACTCGCTTCCAAAGCTCACGCTGCCGATTATGATCTCGATGGAAATCCCACTATTTTGCATCCTCTTGCAGTCGGTATGATGGGTAAAAATGACGTTGAGCAGATTATTGGATTCCTGCACGATGTAGTGGAAGATACCGCATACGATTTCGAAGATCTGATCAGAGAAGGATTCTCCCAAGAGGTTATCGAGGCATTGAAACTCCTCACCCACGACAAAGAGACTCCTTATATGGAATACATTGAAAACATTTGCAAATCAGGTAATACCACTGCCCTAAATGTCAAGATAAATGACCTCAGGCACAACCTCGCCAGAGGAAAAGAAGGTGGTCATCTATTCTGCGTGGAGAAACACACCAAAGCCTTGGAATACATCAATGGCTTTATCACACAATCGGCTACTTAACTACTTTGCTTTCTCCAACTCTTTGAGTCCGGATTCGGTCATCAGTCCACGCTTCTGAAGGTCGGCACAGCGTTGCCTGTTCAGCTCAGTCCAACAACTTCCTTTGCGACGAGGTGAAAGACGTTGTGCCAGACGATCGTCCGGTAAATAACTCTCCTCTAACCTTTTGCGTAACTGTCCACGATTGGGAAACTGCAAAAGATTGACAACTTCCATAAATCAGAGATTTTTCGGCTCTAGTGATTGTCCTGTACGAAATATGATTTCTTCTACTTTTGCGAGTGCGAGTTCCTGTTCGAATTCCAGCAAGAGTCGCTTCTTTTGGATTTGCTCCCCATCAGTCATTCCTTTGTAACCACCGATAGTCCCATCACTCCTCACCACCCTATGACAAGGGACCTCCGGGGCAAACGGATTATGTTTAAGAGCCTGACCCACAGCTTGTGGACTTCGGCACCCCACCCTTTTTGCCAACTCCCCGTATGTAATTGTAGAACCTGCAGGAATATCAAGTAATTCAAGATAGACCTTGCGCTGAAATTCTGTAATAGCAGAAGAGAGTTCCACTTTTGCACGAATATCCCTCCAACACTGCAAATGCCACATCCGATGTCCAAAAAAGTCTTTTGTTCCAACACGCTCAAAGCCTATAGATGAATATAATTTTTCAGCCTTTGGATTATCGGTATCGACTATCAACCCCACACAATCATACCCCTTTGCAAAAGCCATATCACAAAATGCCTTAATCAATTTTTGCCCAACACCATTGCCTCTAAACTCCTCAAACACACCTATTGAATCGAGATAAAACTCTCCGGAGCTGGTCTCGTCAGCAATCTTGGGAACACTTCCAACCCTCTTTAGCAAAATATCAAAAGTACCCTCCCTCAACTCATTCAACCGCGAGCCATCATACCCCACGACTGCCCCTGCAACCACTCCATCCACCTCCGCCACGAGAGCATTCTGCCACCCATACTGCGTACCCGTTCCGGCAGCCATCTCCTCCAGCACCGCAAACGGCTCACTACCACAATAATTCCTCAACGCCACCTCATCCCCGATAGCCATCGCTACTGCCTTCGCAATAACCGCAGCATCCCCCTGCCGCGCCGCACGCACTATAATTCTCAAAGCATCCATACCACAAAGTTAGGAAATAAATTCTATTGCGTAGTTATAAACTCCAGGAGTGCGGGTAGCCATAGGATTGCAGGCTCGCCCTTTGATAGAATTCATCATTCGTTCCTTGCCGTAACACGCATCCCTACACCGCAGAAAGCACCGTTCTACCTCTCGGAGTTGGTGGCGTAGTCGCTGTCGCTCATTCCGCACGAGGGTATCGAGGTTGAAGTGGCATCGAGCCCAAAGATACGATGCTCTATGCCGACCGTGCGCTGATGTCGCAGGTGATGGTCAATCTACTAAAAAACGCCACCGAAGCACTCTTTGCGCAGAATTGCGACCGCAAGATAACCATCCGCTCAACGATTGACACAGAGGAACGCATCCAAATCGAGATTACAAATAACGAGGAAGGCAGAGTGACCTTTGCTATTGTGATGGAGTAGGCTCACTTTTAGCCACAAAAATTGGGAAAATTCGTGGGGGTAGGTAAATTTGTGGCAGAAATTTAAAACTTAACGATTATGAATATCAAAAGTTATCTTATCGTAGCAATGGTTTTGTTGGCTACCGCTTGTACCAACTCCACAACAAAGAACCAGCAAACAGAGGAGAAACAGCCTATACCGGAGAGCGCTGTTGAGATGAAGTATAACAGACACGCCTATTTCAAGGTGATGCTCCGTGACTCGATCCCTGCAAGGATGATTTTCGATACAGGAAGTAACAACCTACTTATAGACTCAACATTCTATGCCTCGAACTTTGGCGAGGGTAAGAACCTGGGTAGGGCTATGTTAGGAGGCGCAGGTAATGGTCACGAGTTAACAACCCTTGATGCGAGTGGTTGGAGTTATAGCGTAGGTGAGGAGTCGCATACAGAGCAGATGGCTATCATTATGAACTTGCGCAAGATTCTTGGCGATGGCGCTGACGGACTCTTCGGCCTGCCGTTTATGCATGGCAAGCGTGTGGAGTTTAACTACGCTGGTGGATATATGCGTTTTCTTGTGGCTGAGGAGAAAATTGGAGAGGATTTCACAGCCATACAGTGCAAGAGGCTTGATAATATAGAGCGCATCATCATTCCGCTTTCCGTTACTTTCAGCGATGGTTATACGCTTGATGGCAACTTCCTAATGGATACAGGTATGCCCGATGAGTTGTCGCTTAATAGTGCTACGGCCAATCGACTGAAAGCCGAAGGACACCTTGCAAATGCTCGTCGTATGAAATTTGAGGTTGGTGGCATTGGTGGCTCTCGCACAGATAACTATCTCACCACAAAGCAAATTACCATAGGCGGAAAGTCTATAAACAACATCCGCATCACATACTCCGAAAACGAGAAGGGCTCTTTGGCAGACAGTCGCTATGATGGTCTGGTAGGCAATGCGCTCTTTGCTCGATTCGATGTGATTTTCGATTTCGTGAATTGGGTTATTTACCTCCGTCCAAACAAAAATTTCGACAAGCCACAGCCTAACTTCTACAGTATGGCATTCACTCCAAATGGCGACCATTGGAAGGTAAATGCTCTTTTAGAGGGTGGCAATGCCGAACGTGCAGGTCTGCGTCAAGGCGACCGTATAGAGGCAATAAACGGCATTAAGGCTTCCGATAGCGACAAGTCAGCTA